>JBEDKJ010000121.1:0-14997 GCA_041172285.1 Pseudomonadota bacterium | reverse complement strand
CTATGCGCCTGAAATGGCTTACTTTGGATGCTTGCACGAACTTAAATTGATCGTGGATTTGATGTACGAAGGCGGCATTGCCAACATGAATTACTCCATTTCAAACAACGCAGAATACGGTGAATACGTCACCGGTCCAAAAGTCATCAATGACGAATCACGTTACGCCATGCAAGAATGTTTAGCTAACATTCAAAACGGTGAATACGCGAAACGCTTCATATTAGAAGGCCGCACCAACTACCCAGAAATGACCGCTCGTCGTCGTTTGAATGCAGCCCATCCAATTGAGCAAGTAGGCGGGCAATTGCGTGCCATGATGCCTTGGATTGCTAAAAACAAATTAGTAGACCAAGCCAAAAACTAAGGTGGCAATAGGTCTGTAGACTTTAAGCTAGGCGGGAAGCGATGATAGCCTCCCGCCTTTTTTATTAGGGGTTGCCATGAACATCGCCGTACTGACTCAATACGTCCTGCCCAAACAAGCCATCACTGCGCTTGCTGGCAAGTTAGCCCACCTACAGGGAGGCCGATTAACGGCAGCCGTGATACGCTGGTTTGTGCAACGCTACCAAGTCAACATGACAGAAGCCGATAACCCAGACATACTAGCTTACAAAACCTTTAATGCATTTTTTACGCGCGCACTAAAACCCGGAGCACGTCCCTTGGCCACCGCTGACTTTATCAGCCCGGTTGACGGGCGCATCAGCCAACTGGGTCGCATTGATATCGATCAACTGTTTCAGGCAAAAGGCCATAGCTATTCAACAACGGCTTTATTAGGCGGCAATAAAAACCTGGCTAAAAAATTTGAAAACGGGCAATTTGCTTGCCTGTACTTAAGCCCCAAAGACTACCATCGCATCCACATGCCATGCGACGGCACCTTAAGAAGCATGACCTACGTGCCTGGCGCCTTATTTTCAGTCAACCCCACTACGGCTGAGGGCGTGCCAGGTTTGTTTGCTCGTAATGAGCGGGTGGTGTGTGAATTCAGCTCAGCGCAGCATGGCTTGTTTATCATGGTCTTGGTCGGAGCGACCGTAGTAGGCAGCATGGCCACGGTCTGGCACACTAGCCAAAACGGCATCATTAATCCACCACGCAGCCGCAAACCACTGTGCTGGTTTTACGACAACAAAAACATGACATTAAGGCAAGGCGATGAGATGGGCCGCTTTTTACTAGGCTCCACGGTGGTGATGTTATTCGAAAAAGAGGCACTGGCATTCAATGCCGAATGGCAAGCGGCTCGCCCCATTAAAATGGGCGAATTGATGGGCAATAAAAATTTAGCTAATTAGGTCCAAGCCACTATTTAGCTGGCTTGTGGTGCAAATGGGCGGCCAATTCATTGAGCGCAGACTCGTAAACCCCACGCTTAAATTCAATCACGTCTTCTAAAGGCACCCAGTATTCAGTCCAACGCCAAGCATCAAATTCAGGATGCTCACTGGCACGCAATGACACGTCGCTGTCACGTCCAACCATACGCAATAAATACCAAATTTGCTTCTGGCCTTTGTAACTGCCGCGATACTCGCGCTTAATCCATGAGCTTGGCACCTCATAGCGCAACCAATCTTTGGTGCGGCCTAAAATCTGCACGTGCTGAGGTGCTAAGCCGACTTCTTCCATCAGTTCACGGTACATGGCCTGCTCCGGACTTTCACCGTGATTGATGCCACCTTGAGGAAATTGCCAAGCATGTTCACGAATACGCTTGGCCCAAAAAACCTGATTGCTGGCATTACATAAAATAATGCCTACATTCGGGCGAAACCCGTCTCGATCTAACATAACGTTATACTGCCTAAATTATTTACTGCAATTTTTTCATATTTTGCACATTATTGAAAGCAACCATTTACGTATAATAGCCAAGCCCATGAATACACTGGTAATTAAAATTTTTAATTTGATGGCCGCCAGGCGAATTTTGTTTTGTCGCCTGCTGAGCTGCACACTATGTTTAATCACGCCTCCTAGCCTGGCCCGTGAAATGCTTTCATACGCTTACATTACCAACCAAGGCGAGGACACGGTATCGGTCATCGACACCACAAAAAACACCGTCAGCCAAACCATAGCCGTTGGCAAAGGGCCGGTTGGCATTGCTGTCTCAGCCAACATGCAGCGAGTTTACATTGCCAATGTTGAAAGCCAAGAAATCAGCGTGATCAATACGCAGAACAACAGCGTGATACAAACCATAAAGATTAACGGCGCGCCTGTTGGCTTAACCCTTTCGCCAGACAACAGCACGCTGTATGTCGCCGATTGGTTTGCCAATAAAGTATTGGCCATTAGCACGCAACTGCAGACCGCGCTACGCGAACTCAACGTCGGCGACGCGCCAGCCGGCTTAGTAGTTAGCCCAAATAACAAATGGTTGTATATCGCCAACCGCGACAGCGATGACATTGCCATCGTCGACACCGCCACTTTAAGCATAAAAAAACGCATCAAAGTCGGCTCACACCCCTTCGGCTTAGCCTTGAGCAACAGCGGAAAATGGTTGGTGAGCGTCAACGTAAGGGACGACAGCGTGAGCCTTATTAACACTAAAACTTACAGCCAGCAAAAAATAAAGGTTGGCTACCACCCTTACTGCGCGGCCATCACAGCCGATGAAAAATTGCTGTTCGTGAGCAACACCCAAGACGACAGCGTGTCGGTAATAGACTTGGCTAACCATAAAATCATCAAGACCATTGCTGTTGGCAGCACCCCAGAAGGCATCAGCATAGACCCAGTTAATCAACGTGCCTACGTGGCCAACTGGGGCAGCAATAACGTCAGCGTAATTGACCTTAATAACCTACAAGTGCTGACCACCATCAAAACCGGTGAAAAAAGTCGCGCATTCGGCCAGTTCATCTTACTGAGCCCTTAAAATCCATCGCATTAAAACAAGTTTTAAACGTTAGGGAATTTTAAAAAAGCCCTGTTCTCAATTATAATGGGGCGCTGTATCAATCAATCTCTCTCTGCTTGAGAGTCACGGAGAAATAAAAAATGAAAAAAATTTTAGCCCTTTTAACTTTGAGCTTGAGCATCAGCTTATTGCCTAACTTAGCCAGTGCCCACGGCCCATCACCACAAAAAATTGAAAAAAGCGTCACCATCAAAGCCGATCCGGCAAAAGTATGGGCTACGGTTAAAGACTTCGGTACCGCTCACCTTTGGTTGCAAGGCGTGGCTGGCACCAAATTGGAGAAAGTCGGCGAAGACACGTTTAGAACATTGACCTTCAAAAGCGGTGGCAACGTCTATGAAAAATTACGTAGCATCGATAACGACAGCATGCGCCTTAAATACGAGATCGTCTCTGGCACCCTACCCTTAACCGATTTCAACGGCAGCATGACCGTTACTAAAGGTCCTGGTGCTGGCGAAAGCACGGTCACCTGGGTAGGTCGCTTCTACCGTTTATACAAATTAAACCCACCTATTCCTGAAGGCCAAGATGATGCAACTGCCGTCAAAGCCATTAACGATATTTTTGATGCAGGCTTAGCTAACTTGAAGAAAGTAATCGAAACAGCAAAATAAAAATTACTCTAAAAGTTAATTAATGCATGCAAAATTGTTAGTTATGAGGCACTATGTGACTCATTGCTATCGATATACCATCATCTTTATCAATAAAGCGGCTTTAAAAAATGCTTAAGCAAATTGCATGGCTTAAGTATATTTAATTTTAAAAAAGGGAATAACCATGAAAAAACAACAAGGGTTTACGCTGATTGAATTGATGATAGTGGTGGCAATTATTGGTATTTTGGCTGCCGTTGCTATACCTCAATACGGTAACTACGTATCACGAACACGTGCGGCGGCTGCTATGTCAGAACTGGCTTCAGCAAAAACGGCAGTTGCACTTTGTTCGCAAGAACTCGGTACATTAACCGGCTGCAGCGCAGGCACAAATGGCGTGCCTACTTTGGCCACCACGGCCAACATCACCGTTGTAACCAGCATAACAAATGGCGTGATTACAGTCACAACGGGCGCCACTGCGGCAGATGGCACGGCTTTAACCATAGTGGATACGCCAACTGTGCCAGTAAATGGTGCAAACATGCTATGGACGAATACAGGCACAGTCTGTAATGCAGTTCGAGGTTTAAAAGTTGGCCAAGGTGATTGCCAAGCAGCCCCAACAACTTAATTGACTGCAGCATGGCGCTAATGCAATTTTTTTAAATTCATGCGTGATGCAAAGTAATAAAAAGCCCTCCTTTGAGGGCTTTTTTATTAGCTGTCCTAAGTATCTTTACGCCTCCTTATTTTTCTCTAAAATTAGCCACCCCATCCCAATCATCATCGGCTAGATTCGACTGAAAATTCACTATGCGCTCCATATAAATAGCATAGAGTCGGCACAGTGGCTGAGCTTGGGATAAGCTTTTAAACAAGGCTTCGGCCTGCGGCCAATCTTGATTGCGGTATGCGTCCAGTGCCGCTTGGTATTGCTGCAGACTCGTCTTTACATGCTCATCAAGCTGGTCATTCAGACCTATTACCTCATAAATCGCCAGCGGCGTATCTCTTCCTTTCACCCGCACCCGATCTAATTCTCTGTAAGCAAAATCCGGTGCCAACCTTTTGGTTTCTTCACTGACGATGATGCCAACGGCGTAATATTTTGTTAACGCTTCTAGGCGCGAGCCCAAATTAACCGCATCCCCCAATACGGTGTAAGCCATACGAAAGGTCGAGCCCATGTTGCCCACCACCATGTCGCCGCTATTAATCCCTATGCCTATGCGTATAACCGGCCAGCCTTGTGCGGCAAAATCGTCTTGCAAACCGGCCAATGCATGGGTCATGGCCAGTGCCGCTTGCACAGCGTTTGTCGCATGCTGCTTATCGGCCACAGGCGCGCCCCAAAAAGCCATGATGGCATCACCCATGTATTTGTCTATGGTGCCCCGGTGCTGATGAATGGCCTGCGTCATCGTGCTTAGAAAGCGATTCATCAACAGACTCAGTTGCTCGGGCGCCATCCCTTCGGCGATGGAGGTAAAGTCACGCACGTCTGTAAATAACACCGTCATATGCCGACTTTGGCTAGCCAATGTGTAACTGTTAGGATTGTTAGCCATTTCCTCCACCAATTCCGGCGGAATGTACAAGCCAAACAATCGTCCCAATTGGCGTTTAAGCCGCGACTCAAAAAAGAAACCATAAGCCATGTTAAAAAAGTACAGCGCGCTTATCGTCACCAGCAAAGCAGCCAAGGGCAGTACCAAATTCCCGGCTCGCCAGGCCAGCCAATTTAAGCCCAAGAGCAAACCCAGACAAAGTGCAGTGAGCAGCGTGGCCGCACTGGGACTTAAGTTAGGCAAGCAAAAAGCCAACAGGCTTCCCACTAACAAAAGCAACATGAATTCTATGCCTTGGGTATAGGCCGGGTTTTGTTTGATGTTGCCGTCCAATATGCCGGCCACCATATTGGCGTGCACCTCCACCCCTGGGTAGACATTTTGCATGGGTGTGGCGCGCAAATCCATCAAGCCCGCAGCCGTGGTACCCAGTAAGACTATTTTATTTTTAAGGCTGGCCTGGTCCACATTATTGGACATCACGTCGGCGGCAGACAGGTAACGAAAACTGCCTTGTGCGCCACGGTACGGAATCAATGCGGCCATGTCATCGTTTACTGGAATACGATTTTTACCAATACGCAGTTGCTCGGCATCGGCATCCACGGTTAGGGCTGGCTTAGTTGAGCGAGCGCCAGCCGGCTCATTAGCCGCTCGAGCTACGGCACTGGCAAAGGCTTCGTAAACTTGATCATGGTATTGCACCAACATAGGCAGCCTTCGGGAAATGCCATCTTGATCTGGGCTGGCATTAAAATGGCCGGCGGCATAGGCTTGCGCTTGTAAATTGGCTAAATTGCCCGTGTAGCCGCTGGCCTGCATTAAGCTGACTGGCTGTGCCTTAAAGTAAGCTGCCGGCATAACTGGGGCAGGCAAGGCGCCAACTTTGGCTTCCCCTTCTTGCAAAAATACATAAGCCAACACCACTTTACGGTTTTTTAAACTGTTGGCAAACAGTTGATCGTAATCCAAACTCTGGCTTAATTTTTCTATGGCCGCACGCAAACCCTGATCTTGGCTAAAGTGCTCACTTTGTATGGCTAACATGCCATTCAAGCCGGAACTTAAGTCGGGCTCGGCAAACACCGCATCCACCCCTAATACCCTAACCTGATAATCGTCGAACAAGCGATCGACTAAATGCGCCAACTTATTTCTAGACCAAGGCCACTGCCCCTGCTGTTTAAGGCTTTTTTCATCAATATCGACAATGACAATACGCTCGTCCAAGCTATTGGGCATAGACATCTTGAGCCTGGTATCGTAGCTCATCAGTTCCAACTTAGTGACCGGCGAAAGTGGCAACGCACCACTAACATGCAGCAACATCAACGACACAATAAGTAAGCCTATCAATGCACGAATAGTGTATCGCTTGCTAGAAAATTTCAAGGTAGGCATAGGGGCTAAGTTAGGCAGGTAAGTTAATGGTCTAGCATGAAGACTAATGCTATTATTTGTCTGATTGGAACAGCATAATGCATATCCACATTATTTAATAGCCAAGCCCAAGATGGCTTGCGCTCTTTTGAAAATAGACGTCAGCCATGCAAGCACAAGCCCCTTTAGAATTAATTCACGGCAACGGCCATGACGTCCGCGCCAGCGTGATTTGGTTGCATGGCCTGGGGGCAGACGGTTACGATTTTGCGCCCGTGGTGGACATGTTAAACCTAGCCCAGGTCCGCTTTATTCTGCCGCATGCGCCGTCCATGGCAGTGACGCGAAACAATGGCTACGTCATGCCAGCCTGGTACGATTTATACGCCCCCAGCGAGTCGCAAAAAGAGGATATGGCCGGCATAACGCGCAGTGAAGGCTACCTAAACAGCCTGATAGACAATGAAATCAAGCGTGGCATAGCCAGCGATAAAATTGTGCTGGCGGGCTTTTCCCAAGGCGGGGCCATCGCATTGCATACTGCTACTCGCTACCCAAAAAAATTAGCTGGCGTGCTCGCCCTGTCCACTTACCTCCCCCTTAAAAGCACGCTGGCAAAACAAGCCCATGCGGCCAATCTAGTCACGCCGATCTTTATGGCGCACGGCAGAACCGATGACATAATCAGCTTGGATCGAGCCCTGGCATCACGCTTGAGCTTAGAAGAGACTGGCTTTGCCGTGCAATGGCATGAATACGCCATGGCGCACAGCGTCTGCGCAGAAGAAATTAATGACATACGCTTATTTTTAACGGAGCTTTTTCAGCTAGATTTGGTAGAATAAGCCCTGTGTAAACTAGGCAAGCGCATCATGACCACAGTACAATCGAACAATCAGGACTTGCCATTAAATGACCCTTCGGCAGCCATGCCGCTAAATTTTGAGCAGGCTTACGCCGAACTAGAACAGATTATTGCGCAAATGGAGTCTGCTCAACTACCCTTGGATGCTTCCTTAGCCGCCTTCCAACGCGGCAACAGTTTACTGCAATTTTGCCAACAGTCCTTGCTGGCAGCGGAGCAACAAGTCCAAATTTTAAATGAGCGCAACCAGCTACTGGCTTACAAAAGCCCAGATCCATCATGACAGCCCATGCAAGCCATGCTCATCAAGCCATGCAGGCCTTTCCCGACTGGGTGGCCAGCAAACAGCAGCGCGTAGAAGACCTGCTTGAATTGTGCTTGCCGCCAGCAAGCACGGCACCTTGCACCTTGCACTGTGCCATGCGCTACAGCGCTTTAGATGGCGGCAAACGCATACGAGCACTGCTCTGCTTCGCGGCAGCCGAGCTCACTGACTGCGAGCCGCAAATAGCCGATGCTGCAGCCTGCGCGGTTGAACTCATCCATGCCAATTCCTTAGTACACGATGACATGCCTTGCATGGACGATGACGACTTGCGGCGCGGTAAGCCGAGTTGCCATAAGCAATTTGATGATGCCACCGCCCTGCTAGTAGGCGACGCCTTGCAAACCATGGCTTTTGAAGTTATCTCCGATGCCAAACTCTATAGCAACACCAAGCTGACAGCCCACCAACAAATGCGCTTGGTTAACCTATTAGCCAAAGCCACCGGCTCCAGCGGCATGGCGGGCGGACAAGGCATAGACTTGGCTTCAATAGGAAAAACCTTAAGCCAAGCCGAACTTCAAACCATGCATCAAATGAAAACCGGTGCGCTGATACAGGCCTCCATCTTGCTTGGTGCCATCGGTGCCAACGACACCCAATTGCTGGCTATTCGGGATTTTGCAAACGCGGTAGGTTTGGCCTTCCAAGTGGTGGACGACATCCTAGACGTTGAAGCCGACAGCGACACCTTGGGCAAAACGGCAGGCAAGGATGCCGACAGCAACAAGCCCACCTATGTTTCCATTCTAGGTTTAAATGCAGCCAAGCAACATGCAAAAACGCTATACGAGCAAGCCATCAGCGCGCTTGCCCCATTTGGCAGCAAAGCCCAACGATTAAGAGAGCTGGCCGGCTTCATAACCCAGCGTAGTTTTTGATGTTAACGGGCTGCAATAAAATTAACTAGCCAGCATTTTAGGAATTCTTTCAGTGACGCCATTACTCGACAGCATCAATAGCCCCTTGCAGCTTAAGGCATTGAACCGCAAGCAACTCAAGTCTTTGGCGTTAGAGTTACGCGCATTCATAGTAGGCAGCGTGGCTAAAACAGGCGGGCACTTGGCTTCAAATTTAGGCGTGGTAGAACTCACTGTGGCCTTGCATTACGTGTTCAACACGCCGGATGACAAACTGGTGTGGGACGTAGGCCACCAAACTTACCCACATAAAATATTGACTGGCCGCCGAGAGGCTATGGCGAATTTACGTAAAGCCAAAGGCATAGCCGGTTTTCCAAGACGCAACGAAAGTGAATACGACGCGTTTGGTACCGGGCACTCCAGCACCTCTATTTCTGCTGCATTAGGCATGGCCGTTGCTGCACAAAAAGCCGGCCTTGAACGCCGCGCCGTGGCCATCATAGGCGATGGCGCCATGACCGCAGGCATGGCCTTTGAAGGCTTGAACAACGCCGGCAGCATGGATGCGAACCTGCTGGTCATACTCAACGACAACGACATGAGCATCTCCAACAATGTCGGCGCCTTAAACAATTATTTATCCAAATTATTGTCCAGTCGCTTCTATGGCTCCATCAAAAAATCCGGCAAAAAAATCTTGTCGGCCATGCCCCCCATGATGGAATTTGCCAAGCGCGCCGAAGAGCACGTTAAAGGCATGGTGTTGCCCAGCACTTTATTTGAAGAATTTGGTTTCAATTACATAGGCCCGGTAGACGGCCACGATCTGGATGCCTTGATAGACACGCTGCAAAATATCAAGCAGCTTAAGGGCCCGCAATTTTTACACATCGTCACGCAAAAAGGCAAAGGTTTCGAGCCGGCTGAAGATGACCCGAATAAATTTCACGGCATAGGAAAATTTGATCCATGCAATGGCGACCTGCTGGCTAATGCGGGTAAAAAAACTTACGCGCAAGTTTTCGGTGACTGGTTAGTTGACATGGCGGCGCAAGACGAGCGGCTCATTGGCATCACCCCAGCCATGTGCGACGGCTCTAGCTTAAACGCTTTTGCCTTACAGTACCCACAGCGTTATTACGATGTGGGCATAGCCGAGCAACATGCCTTAACCTTTGCCGCCGGTATGGCCTGCGATGGCTTAAAACCGGTGGTGGCCATCTACAGCACCTTTTTACAACGCGCTTACGACCAATTGGTGCACGACATAGCTTTACAAAACTTACCGGTATTGTTGGCCATAGACCGCGCTGGCTTGGTCGGTGCAGACGGTCCTACCCACGCCGGCAGCTTCGACTTGAGCTATTTGAGGTGCATCCCTAATGTCCTCATCATGGCACCCAGCGACGAAAACGAATGCCGGCAAATGCTCTACACCGGCTACCAATACGATGGCGTGGCGGCTGTGCGTTACCCACGCGGCAGCGGCACTGGCGCAGTCGTTGAGCAAGCCATGCAGGCCATTCCCATAGGCAAGGGCGACATCAAACGCCTATGCTCGGCTAAAGAATCCAACAATAAAGTGGCCATACTAAGCTTTGGCAGCATGCTGGCAGCCTGCCTGCAAGCCGGTGAAAAACTGGATGCCACCGTCGTCAATATGCGCTTTGTCAAACCCATCGATCAGGACTTACTGGCAAAATTAGCTCAGGACCACAAGGTCTTCGTCACCGTTGAAGAGAACGCGGTCATGGGCGGCGCGGGGACAGCCACGATGGAAGCCTTGCAAGCCATACAAAATGAAAACGGCTTGAGCATGCAAACCCTGTGTTTGGGCTTACCCGATGCATTCATAGAGCATGGCGTGCATGAAACCATGTTGGCAGAATGCGGTCTGGATGCCGAAGGCATTAGCCGCGCAATTGCGCAGCTAATAACCTAGTGTTATACTCAAGTATTATCAGTTAATCGCCAACCAGGATAAGTAATGACACAAGCTACGGCCACCTGCCCTATTGAAGACGTTCAAAATACCTTAGACACACGCCATATCGCTATTGATAAAGTCGGCATCAAGGCCATACGCCACCCTATCGTCGTTAAAGACAAATCCGCTGGCGAGCAACACACCATCGCCATGTTCAATATGTACGTGCACCTTCCACAGCAGTTCAAAGGCACGCACATGTCGCGCTTTGTCGAAATACTGAATGTCAACGAGCATGCTATTTCCGTGGAATCGTTTGAAACCATCCTGCGTGAAATGGTTAAGCGTTTAGAAGCCGAGTCCGGTCACGTAGAAATGACCTTCCCCTATTTCGTCAATAAAGCCGCACCGGTTTCTGGCGTAAAGAGCTTACTCGATTACGAAGTGACCTTCATAGGCGAGATCAATCATGGCCAATTCGACATAACCGTAAAAGTATTGGTGCCGGTAACCAGTCTCTGCCCGTGCAGCAAAAAAATATCCGACTACGGTGCGCACAATCAACGCAGTCATGTGACGGTCACGGCGCTGATCAATGATTTTATCTGGATAGAAGACATCATCAACCTAGTGGAAAAACAAGCCTCATGCGAGTTGTATGGCTTACTAAAACGGCCAGATGAAAAATTTGTCACCGAACGCGCTTACGATAACCCAAAATTCGTCGAGGACATGGTGAGGGACGTAGCGGCACAACTATCCGCAGAAAAACGCATCGTGGCCTACACCGTGGAAAGTGAAAACTTCGAAAGCATACACAACCATTCGGCATACGCGCTGATTACCCACGATAAACGCAAGTCGGCCTAAGACCGACTAACTAGACCTAGCCAAACAGTCCGCGCTGATGCTGCTGGGCGGTTAATTTAAGCCCTAAGGCAATCACCAAAAATCCCAGCAAAGGAAAGAGCGCGGCCAGCATAAAGGTGTGCTGACCGCCTAGGTATTGCAGGGCATAACCACCTGCAATCCCACCCAATGTGCCGCCTATGCCATAGGCCACGCTGTTGTATATGGCCTGGCCTTTGGCCTGATGCCGGCCATTGAAAAAACGGGCAATGACTTCCACTGAGGCCGCATGAAAACTACCAAAGGTGGCGGCATGCAAGGTTTGCGCCAGCAGCATGATGGGCCACGAATCAATTGCCCAACCAATTAAGCTAAAGCGCAAAACGGCTAAAGCCAAGCTGACTAATAAAATGGCTTTTAAACTAAATCGCGCCATGATTTTTGGCATGGCCATAAACACAGCGATCTCACACACCACCCCAATTGCCCACAACAAGCCTATGACAGTTTTGCTGTAACCGTGATCACTTAGGTATATGGAATAAAAATTATAGAGCACACCATGGGCCGTCACCATCAAGGCGCAGCCCAATAACAAAGCCATTACGTTAGGTTGCCGTATCAATTGCCAAATGGAATATTCGTCGTGCTCATGCGCCGCGACACTGGCTTCAGGCAAGCCGAAGGACAAAACAAACAAGGTCATTTGCACGAACAGCAAAAACCACAACAAGCTACGAATACCAGAAAAATCAATCCAAAAACCCAGCACCACGGCGGCCACAATAAAGCCCAAGGAACCCCACATGCGTATGCGACTGTAGTGGCCATTCGTTGTAGCTAAATGGGCTAAAGTCAGGGATTCGGCTAAGGGCAAGGTGGAACTGGTAAACAAACTTAAAGCGGCCATGACAAAAAACAGCCAGTAAAAGCCGTGCGCCCAAAACACCGCAGTAAAGCCACACAAACCTAAAAAGGCCGTCAGCTTAATCCACTGCGCACGTTTCCCAGTGTGATCAGCCAACCAACCCCAAAAATTAGGCGCAAAAATACGGCTGATTTGGAACAAAGACATCAGTATGCCGATATCGGCTGGACTGAATTGCTCAGACTTGAGGTACAAACCCCAATATGGCACAAATGCACCAACAAAGAAGTAGTAAATGAAGTAAAAGCGGGACAGCTTAAAATGGAGTTTTGTGTGCATAAACAGGGCGTAGATGGGCATAAAAAAGTCGGCGGATGCCGACTTTCATCTGCCTAATTAATTGACCAGCATGGCATACAGCTGATCTTTGAGCAAAGCGCGCTCTTTTTTTTGCGTTGCCAAGGTCTCGTCTGCCACTGGCACGCCTTCGCCCTCAAGACGCTCCACGTCTTTAGTCAGAGCATGGTAAGCGTCGAACAGCTTGGCAAAATGGGCGTTGCTCATTTTCAAGCCGTGTATTTTATCTTTGTGTTGGGGAAATTCGTGGGCTAAATCGTGGTGCTCAATGTTCATGGTCGTTCCTTAAAATTAATCGAATCTAAGTCTTATGCATCCACCCCTAAAAAGCAGACGCATTAGCTTATGCCTTCATTGTAAAAGCCAGACCAAGTGCGGCTAATGATCTACATCAAAGCCATGCATTAAATTAGACCATGAGATTAAACGATATGAGGCGCTTGACTTTGCACATCGGCATTTTGCCCGCGGTGACGCAGCGCGTGGTCAATCAGCACCAAAGCCAGCATGGCCTCGACTATAGGCGTCGCTCGCACACCGACACAAGGATCGTGCCTACCTTTGGTTTCCATCAGCACCGCTAGGCCGTCTTTATCAACCGATCGGCGCGGCTGTGGAATACTGGAAGTGGGTTTCAACGCCACGTTAACCTGTATGCTCTGGCCAGTGGAGATGCCGCCTAAAATGCCACCGGCGTGATTGGTGACAAAGCCTTGCGGGGTCATCTCATCAGAATGCTCGCTGCCACGTTGGGCCACAGCAGCAAAACCGGCTCCAATTTCCACGCCTTTCACTGCATTAATGCTCATCATGGCGTAAGCGATTTCGGCATCCAAGCGATCAAAAACCGGCTCACCCCAGCCGACCGGCACCCCTTCGGCGACCACGGTAATTTGTGCGCCGACTGAATCACGGGCGGCGCGCACTTCGTCTAAATAATTCGCCAACTCTGGCAACATCGCCACATTGGCCGAAAAAAAATCGTTGTCCGGGTGCTGCAAGGCATCCCAACTAACAAAAGGAATGGTTAGCGCACCCAGTTGGCTCATGTACGCCCTTACCGTCACGCCGTAGCGTTGCTTCAACCATTTTTTGGCAATGGCGCCAGCAGCCACCCGCACGGCGGTCTCGCGCGCACTGGATCGGCCACCACCTCGGTAATCGCGTATGCCGTATTTTTGACTGTAGGTGTAATCAGCATGACCAGGCCTAAACGTGTCCATGATCTTCGAATAATCTTGACTACGTTGATCGGTATTGCGTATCAACAAGCCTATGGGCGCGCCCGTGGTTTTGCCTTCAAATACACCAGACAAAATTTCCACGGCATCGGCTTCTTTACGTTGGGTAACGTGCCGCGAGGTACCGGGTTTACGTCGGTCTAAATCCACTTGCAAATCGGCCGCCGACAATTCCAAGCCTGGCGGGCAACCGTCCACCACCCCGCCTATTGCTGCGCCGTGAGATTCACCGAAAGAGGTTAAGGTGAATAGCGTACCTATGGTGTTACCAGACATAATGGATTTCTCTTAAAAATTTGTTCGATTTTAACATACTGCCGATGCACATTACAGCAAGCCCTTAATCCACTGCCCATAAAGCTGCCGGGCTACTTTCTGCAAGAAAAAACAATGCAAAGGCAAATTAATTTGCATGTCATCGGCTTGTTGCACAGCCGGACTGGCACAGGCGTCGAGCAATTCTTGCCGTCCTTCCTCGCACCAATTTTTTATCATGTCTGGCGTCATTTCGATATGGCATTGCAAAGCCAAATGCTTGCCCATCGCATACGCTTGATGTTGACAATGCACACTGGATAATAAGAGCGTTGCGCCTGCAGGCAAATCAAAGGTTTCGCCGTGCCAATGGAAGCCATAAAACTGCTCGATGTCGGCCAACCAACGTTTGGCCACTGGGTTATCCGCCACCGTGACCGCGGCCCAGCCAATTTCTTTTTGCGTGTTTTTGCTGACCCGCGCCCCACACGCTTTGGCCATCAACTGCCCGCCCAAGCAATGCCCTAACACCGGCAGGTCCAGCGCCATGGCTTGCTTAATGAGGGTCAACACAGGGTCAATCCATGGCAGTTCATCGTTAACACTCATGGGGCCACCCATTAATACCAGGCCGCTGTAGTCAGCAATACGAGTGGGCAAACGCGCCATATCGCTAGTATCAAACAAGACGCTGGCAATAGCATTTTCATTTAAAAAAGTGGCTAAAAACCCCGGCCCTTCGTGCGCTACGTTTGTAAAAATAGCGACCGGCTTCATGCGCTCAACTCTTTATACTCGCCGTTTGCCAAGCCATCTAGGGTGTAAGCGCCGATGGCATAGCGAATTAAACGCAAGGTAGGAAAGCCGATGTGTGCGGTCATGCGCCTGACTTGGCGATTCTTGCCCTCACTGATTTTAATTTCCAACCAGGTGGTAGGGATGGCTTTGCGCTC
>JBEDKJ010000120.1:0-14658 GCA_041172285.1 Pseudomonadota bacterium | reverse complement strand
ACGTGCGCGTGATTTTAGTGAAATTGGCCGATAGATTGCATAACATGCAAACGCTGGAAGGCATGCGCCCAGAAAAGCAAAAGCTCATCGCCAAAGAAACCTTGGACATCTACGCGCCGATAGCCAACCGCTTGGGCCTAAACGAGATTTACCAAGAACTGGAAGACTTAAGTTTTAAATACCTGCACCCTATGCGATACAACGCTATCGCCAACGCGGTGAAGGCGGCCCGTGGCAACCGCAAAGAAGTGGTTAGCAAGATACTGGAATCGATTAAACACCAACTTGCTGGCATGAAAATTGAGGCCGACGTATCGGGACGAGAAAAGCATCTTTACAGCATTTACAAGAAGATGAGTGGCAAAACCACCTCTTTTTCGCAAATTTATGACATTTACGGTTTTCGCGTGGTGGTCAAAGACTTGGCCAGTTGTTACTCGGCCTTGGGCGCGCTGCATGGCTTGTATAAACCCATTACCAGTAAATTCAAAGACTACATCGCCATCCCTAAAGCCAACGGCTACCAATCTCTGCACACCACTTTATTTGGCCCGTTTGGCACGCCGATAGAAGTGCAAATACGCAGTAACGAGATGCACAATATTGCGGCTGCTGGTGTGGCCGCCCATTGGTTGTATAAATCCAGTGACGCCCAGTTGACAGCCTTGCAGCAAAAGACCCACCAATGGTTGCAGCGTTTGTTGGAAATACAAAGTGACAGTGCCGATTCACTGGATTTCCTCGAGCATTTGAAGATCGATCTGTTCCCAGACGAGGTCTACGTGTTTACCCCGAAAGGAAAAATTTTAGCCTTGCCTAAAGGCGCCACCTCGGTTGATTTTGCTTACGCCGTGCATTCCGATATAGGCAACAGTTGCGTGGCGGTGCGGATTAATCAAGATTTAGCGCCATTGCGCACCGAATTGCATAACGGCGATCACGTGGAAATCATCACCGGCTCCTTGGCCAAACCGAATCCGGCTTGGCTCAATTACGTGGTGACCGGCCGCGCCAGAGCGCACATACGGCATTTTCTTAAATCGCAACACTCCACCGAATCCGCGCACCTTGGCGAACGCATGCTAAATCAAGCGCTGCGGGCCATGCACATAGAGCCGGATCAAGTGACGGAAGCGCATTGGCAAAAACTGATACGCGATTACGGTCTGAAGAAGAAATCGGAAATACTGACCGACATCGGTTTAGGCAAACGGCAAAACGTCATGGTGGCGCATCAATTGTTAGCCATGGGCGAAATCTTAGATCTGCCTCCTGAAGGCGGCTTGGGTAAATTACTGGGCAAAATTTTCCGTAAAACCAGCAAGCCGTTGGACACCATTACCATACGCGGTTCAGAAGGCATGGCAGTGCAGTTTGCCCCGTGTTGCCGCCCTATTCCGGGTGACCCGATATTGGGCTTTATTAACAAGGACAAAGGCTTGGTGGTGCACACCCACGATTGCCCGGCCATACGTAAATTCCGTTTGGATCCAGAAAAATGGTTGGACGTGGAGTGGGAGCCAGAAAGCGAACACCTGTATAAAGCCAACCTAAACCTAACCGTGGCTAACCAACCTGGCATGCTGGCTAAAATTGCCAGCGGCATAGCCGACGCCGGCTCCAATATTGACAACGTCAGCGTGGAAGAGCCGGATGGCAGCAGTTACGCTAACCTTTACTTTACCGTGCAAGTTAAAAACCGCATTCATTTGGCTGAGCTCATGCGCGGTTTACGAAAAATTCCCGATGTGGTGCGCATTAATCGAAGCAAGGGCAACCCAGCGAGGCACGATGGTCAATCCGTCAGCTAATTGGCTTTGGCCACTTGTTTTAGACGCCGTTTTTTATGACCCCGCTTAGCGCCATCTCCGCCTTCAGCAAGCCTCTTATTAGCAACTTAAGTAAACTGGGCATTCAGTCTGTGCAGGGTTTGTTGTTGCATCTGCCGCTGCGCTATATAGACGAAACCCACATAACAGCCGTGCGCGATTTGCGTGTGGGGGAATCGGTGCAAGTGGAAGGCGAGATTGTGCATGCTGAGGTCAGTTACAAACCAAGAAAGGCCTTGATGGCCAGATTGGAAGACGCCAGCGGTCAACTCACTTTACGTTTTTTGCATTTTTACCCCAGTCAAATAGCCGCCTTAAAAGTTGGGAAAAAACTGCGGGTTTACGGTGAAGTGCGCAGCGGTTTCTTTGGTTACGAAATGGTGCACCCGAGCTGCAAGGCAGTGGGCGAAACCAGCGTTGTCGCACAAACCCTCACGCCGGTTTACCCGAGCGTCGCCGGCTTAAGTCAAGCCAGTTTGCGTAAAGCCATAGGCCTCGCCTTAAAGCAACAGGCATGGGCTGAGACGCTGCCAGCCAGTCTTTATCAAGCCTTAAATTTACCCAGTTTTGCTGACAGTTTGCAGGCCTTGCATAACCCAGCCGCCGATGCCGACGTGACGGCATTGTCGGATAAAACCACGCCACACAGTCGGCGTTTAGCCTTGGACGAATTGTTAGCGCAACAGCTGTCCATGCGCAAACATTATGCGCGGCGCCGCAGTGTCGATGCGCCTAGGTTTATGCCATCCAAAAAATGGGTCTCGGCTTTACTTAAAAGTTTGCCCTTTGCCCTGACGTCAGCCCAACAAAAAGTCGCCTTGGAAATTGAGCGTGACTTAACGCAGGCCCACCCTATGCAACGACTTTTACAGGGCGACGTGGGCAGCGGTAAAACCATAGTGGCTTGCATGGCCGCTTTGCAAGCCATAGAAAACGGTTGGCAAGTGGCGCTGATGGCGCCCACGGAAATTTTGGCGGAACAACATTATCAAAAAATGCTGGGTTGGCTAAAGCCACTTGGCATACAAACGGCCTGGTTAACCGGCAGCCAATCAAAAAAAGACCGCGAGCTGGCCATGCAGGCTATCACCAATGGAAGCGCGCAATTGGCGGTGGGCACCCATG
This sequence comes from Pseudomonadota bacterium, assembly GCA_041172285.1. Classification (GTDB taxonomy): domain Bacteria; phylum Pseudomonadota; class Gammaproteobacteria; order Burkholderiales; family Methylophilaceae; genus Methylotenera. The sequence goes on along the minus strand of JBEDKJ010000120.1, from coordinate 11,704 downwards.
CTTTATTTCAAGAGGCGGTGCAATTTAAGCAATTAGGCTTGGCGATTATTGATGAGCAACACCGTTTTGGCGTGCAGCAACGCTTGGCTTTGCGGCAAAAAGGCCAGCCTGAACCGCATCAATTGATGATGACCGCCACGCCCATTCCGCGCACCTTATCCATGAGTTATTACGCGGATTTGGACGTGTCGGTGATAGACGAATTGCCGCCAGGACGCACGCCTATCCTCACCAAACTAGTATCCGAGGCGCGCCGTGACGAAATTTTGCAGCGCGTTCGGGAATCTTGCGCGCAAGGCCACCAAGCCTATTGGGTCTGCCCATTAATTGAAGAATCGGAAGCCTTGCAATTGGTGACCGCCAACGACACCTTCGCCTTGATGCAAAGTATTTTCCCGGAACTGGCCATAGGCTTGGTGCACGGCCGACTTAAATCGGCAGAAAAACAGGCGGTAATGACCGAGTTTAGTGCCGGTCGCATACAACTGTTGGTGGCCACCACCGTGGTGGAGGTGGGCGTGGACGTGCCCAACGCGAATTTAATGGTCATAGAGCACGCCGAACGCATGGGCTTGAGCCAACTGCATCAATTGCGTGGCCGTGTCGGCCGAGGGGCGGCTAAAAGCACCTGCATATTGCTATATCAAAACAAGCTATCGGAAATGGCCAGCGCCCGATTAAAAGTCATTTACGAAAGCAACGATGGGTTTGCCATCGCCCAAGCGGATTTGAATTTACGCGGCCCGGGTGAGTTTTTAGGGTTACGCCAAAGCGGCGTGCCCATGCTGAAAATAGCCGATTTGAATCGCGATGCCGATTTATTGGAATACGCAAAGTCGCAGGCCGAGGCCTTGTTAAACGACTACCCCAGTGCGGTGGAGCAGCACCTTGATCGCTGGTTAGGCCATGCCGATGAATTGGTTAAAGTCTAATCTCATGCGGTCTGTTTGCTTGCTGGTGTCGCGGCATTGCGGCGATTCTGTGTCATAATTTTTACCGTGCACTGTCTAACCTTCCAACCCCACCATGCAGAATAAGCGCGCCCGTTGGCTTAAAAAACCGCTATTAAGTGGCCCCTACCGTCCGGCATTAAGCGACCGCGGTTCATTGACCACGCGTTTGAAAGTGCGCTTTGCCGATTTTGCCCTGCAACCCTTATCGGTCAACCATGGCCGGGCCCACTTGGATGAAATGCCGGCCTTGGGCCTGACTTTTCGCCAAGCGGCATTGATACGCAATGTGTTGTTGCTGGGTAACCGGCAAGCCGTGGTGTTTGCCCACAGCGTGTTGCCCTTAACCAGTTTGCGTGGGCCTTGGTTAGGCTTGCGTCAATTAGGCAACCAGCCTTTGGGCGAGGCCTTGTTTGCCAATCCCCAAGTTAAACGCACGGCCTTACGTTTCCAAAAACTGCATGCGCAGCATGCCTTATACCAGCAAGCGGTGGCGAATATCGACCCTAAGCCTTGTTACTTGTGGGCGCGCCGTTCGGTGTTTCATTTATATAAGGCAAACATAATGGTGACCGAGGTGTTTTTACCGGAACTGGTGGCGGCCAAATGAAGCTAATTAGTGACGAATTAGTAAAAAAACTGGATGCCTACGAACGGCTAATGCGCTTGGATAAACCCATAGGCATATTGCTGTTGTTGTGGCCAACTTTATGGGCTTTGTGGATAGCCGCTCAAGGTCAGCCAGATTGGCGATTGCTCATGGTTTTTGTAGCGGGCACGGTGTTGATGCGCAGTGCCGGTTGCGTGATGAACGACGTGGCGGACAGCCAATACGATGGCTTGGTTGAACGCACGCAAAACCGGCCTCTAGCCAAACAGGAAGTGAGAAAGAAAGAAGCCATGTTGTTGGCGGCGGCTTTAAGCCTAGTGGCATTTGCCTTGGTTTGCGCATTAAATCGTTACACCATCGCTTTATCTTTTGTCGCCTTGTTTTTGGCCATGACTTACCCTTTGACCAAACGCTTTTTTGCCATCCCACAAGCGTATTTAGGCATCGCTTTCGCCTGGGGCATTCCCATGGCCTTTGCCGCTAGCAGCAACAGCATTCCTGACCTTGCGTGGGTATTGTTGCTGGCCAACGTCTGTTGGGCGATGGCTTACGACACCGAGTACGCCATGGTGGACCGTGATGACGATTTGAAAATTGGCTTACGCTCATCGGCCATTACTTTTGGCCGCTTCGATGTCTTGGCCGTCATGATTTGTTACGCGCTGAGCTTGCTGCTGTTGGCTTACGCAGGTCTGATGGCGCACTTAGGCTATTTGTATTATTTGGGTTTGCTGGTGGCTAGTGGCGTGGCCTTGCGCCATTATTTTTTAATACGGCAGCGTGAAAAAGCGCGGTGTTTCCAAGCTTTTTTACACAACAATTGGTTTGGTATGGCCGTGTTCGCTGGGCTGGTCGCCCACTATGCCTTAAGTTAACGCCGCGGCAAACTTAGCGACTTATTTTTCGTCGATTTTATCGGTCGCTTTAGAATGGGCCGTCTCTGAAAAATCCCAGCCTGCATCGTCGTCCGGCAGCGCCTGTTTAATTGGGTCGGCTTCCGTTCCCAAAGCTACCGGCATGGTAATTTCTTCTATGCTAAAAGCCGCTGCTGTATCGGGGCGCAAACTTGCATCCGCAGCAAGAATTAAATCTGCGCCCGTATGATTGGCGGTGTTGGCGACCATGGGCGCGGAGGAAGTCGGCTGGGCAAACCAATCTGGCTCAGGACGAGCTGGGCGCGAGAGCATGCGTCGGCGTAGCCACCACGCCAGCCCTAAAACCGCCAAAACAAAAGCGGCCGCTAGCATGCCAGGCCAAGCAAGGTAAGTGTTTTTGTTTTGCGTTATTTCGGCTTCTGCTTGCAGCAAGCGGTTGCGTTCTTGCAAGGCGGCAATTTGTTTATCCAAGTGGGCTAAGCGATTTGCCATGACCGTGCTTTCGTCCATTTCTGCGCTGTCTGCAGGCAAGGCCGGCGGGCGATTGCTGTCTATGCTTTTACTTAAACGCAAGCGCATTCCTCTTGGCGGCGGGCTTAGCTTGGCCGCGGCACCAGAAATGATCAATGCCGCGGGCTTGCTCGCTTGGCCGCTTGTGGCGGCCGGGGGCTTAGGCTGGGTTTTACTGGCGTCGACCTGGCTGGGTTTGCCGGTGTAAGCAGCGAGCAATTTTTCATCTATCGTGCTTTCCCATGTTGGGTCGCGAAGAGCGCGGCTTTTTGCGGGTGCGGATGCCGCGCGTTTAAGCGTGCGTTTTTTGCCCGCAGCAGCAAGGGTTGGCTGGGTTTGATAGGCGGCCATAGTCATGGTATCTATTGCCTCCTGTTGGTTACTCAGTAATTGCACGGGTGCGGGGTCCAATAATAAGGTGTAGTTCCGCTCTAGTTTTGGCTCGCAGCGATAACTTAAGCGTAAGTTGACGATGGGCTCGAGCAGCACCTCGGTACTGCTTAAGAGCAGTTGCTGGCTGTTAAGATTGGTTTGCAAGCTAAGGTTAATTTTTTGCGGCTGGCCTGTTTCGCTCAAATCGTCGACGCTAAAGCAACTGACATCGGCATTGGGCGGCAGGTCGAGCACCGACAATTGCGCCTTGAGCGTTTCGCCCAAGTGGGAGTTAAGCTCAAGATCGGCCAAACCGATGGCCGAACTGAGTTGGACATAGCTGGCTAACAGTAACAGTAAAAAAAATCGCAATGGTTAAAGGCTCGGTTTTGGTGGGCGGCGCATGCCGGTTATAGACTGCATTAGATTAAGGAGGTGTGACCATCCTAGCATAAGCCATTACAAAGCCTGTAATTAACGCCTTTTGTTGGCTAAAAAACACTTAAATCCCTGCTTGGCGACCAGCTTTAGGGTAAAATGCCTGCTCAATCCAGCCCGTATTCAAGCTAATTGCAATTATTCGTGATTGTGCTGCACATAATGTTTGACAAACTGCTTTGCTTCAGCATAAAATCCGCCTCTTAATTTTTTTAGCCATAGTATTGATAAGACAATGAAAACCTTCTCAGCAAAATCTCATGAAGTGAAGCGCGATTGGTTTGTGGTTGATGCCACGGATCTAGTGCTAGGCCGTTTAGCCAGCGCAGTTGCGCACCGTTTACGCGGTAAACATAAAACTATTTATACGCCTCACGTTGATACCGGTGATTACATTGTTGTGATTAATGCCGACAAATTAAAAGTGACGGGTAACAAAGCAGACGGTAAGCTTTACCACAGCCACTCTGGTTATCCAGGCGGCATCAGCACCACTACTTTTGCAAAAATGCAAGACCGTTTCCCAGGCCGTGCTTTAGAAAAAGCAGTTAAAGGCATGTTACCTAAGGGTCCTTTAGGTTATGCAATGATCAAAAAAATGAAGGTTTATGCAGGCAGCACGCATGACCACGCGGCACAACAACCGCAAGAATTGAAAATCTAAGGGTATAAAGATGATCGGTAAATATAATTATGGTACAGGCCGCCGCAAAAGTTCAGTGGCGCGCGTGTTTTTGAAAACAGGCAAAGGCAACATCGTTGTTAACGATAAACCTGTTGATGAGTATTTCTCTCGCGTGACTGCACGCATGATTCTACGTCAACCATTGGAGTTGACTAACAATCTAAGCAGCTTCGATATCATGGTAAACGTAATTGGCGGCGGTGAGTCTGGCCAAGCCGGTGCAGTGCGTCATGGTATCACTCGCGCCCTAATTGATTTTGATGCTAACTTGAAAAGCGCCTTATCAAACGCCGGTTTCGTAACACGCGATGCCCGTGAAGTTGAGCGTAAAAAAGTCGGCTTCCGCAAAGCGCGTCGTCGTAAACAATTCTCTAAACGCTAATATTTATATTCAGCGCTTAAGAATAAAAAAGGCCGCGTTAGCGGCCTTTTTTATTTAACGGACAATTTTTACTGGAGCCGTTTGTTTGACAACAAGATTTGTTATCATGGCGCTATGAGCGAGATTAAAGTGAGCAATAAAAAATTAAAAATAGGCATCGTTGGTGGCACCGGTTATACCGGTGTTGAATTGCTAAGGCTATTAAGCGTGCACCCCAATGTCAGTCTCACCGCCATCACCTCTAGGGGTGACGCAGGGCTTGCGGTTGCCGACATGTTTCCTAGTTTGCGCGGTTACGTGGATTTGTGTTTTTCTGACCCAGCGCAAGCCAATTTAGATCAGTGCGATGCGGTGTTCTTTGCCACTCCTCACGGCGTGGCCATGAGTCAAGCGCAGGCTTTATTGGATGCCAACGTTAAAGTCATCGACCTGGCTGCCGATTTCCGTTTGCAGGACACAGCGGTGTTTGAACACTGGTACAAGATGCCACACGGCTGCCCAACCCTACTCAAAGAAGCGGTGTATGGCTTGCCGGAGTTGTACCGGGATAAAATTAAGTCGGCCAACATCATAGGCAACCCAGGCTGTTACCCAACGACGGTCTTGCTGGGTTTAGCGCCTTTATTGGAGCAAGGCTTGCTTGATCTTAACGCACCCATCATCGCCGATGCCAAATCCGGTGTATCGGGTGCAGGTAGGAAAGCCGAAGTGGCCACCTTGTTCGCAGAGTCCAGTGATAACATGAAGGCTTATGGCTTAAGTGGCCATAGGCATCATCCGGAAATTCACGCGCAACTCACTCACTTGGCTGGCCAAGCGCCGCAATTTATATTCGTGCCGCATTTAATTCCCATGATACGGGGCATGCTCACCACCCTTTACGTTAAACTGTCTGACTCGGCACAGGCTTTGGATGTGCAAGCGCTGTTTGAAAAACGCTATCAACATGAGCGTTTTGTCGATGTGTTGCCAGCTGGGGTGTTACCGGAAACGCGCTCGGTTAGGGGTTCCAATCAAATTCGTATTGCATTGCATAAACAGTCGGATGCGGGTTATTTGACGCTGGTTGTGGTACAAGATAACTTGGTTAAAGGGGCGGCAGGGCAAGCCATACAAAACATGAACATCATGTTTGATTTGCCTGAGCACACCGGCTTGGCCGTTGTGCCGCTGTTACCGTAGCTTGGTCGTTTCATCCATGAAACCGGTTAGAAGAAAAATTCGTAGGCATTTTGGCTTAACCGCCAAACAAGTGGCGGTTCGCTCACAGCGACCATGGTATTTTCAGTGGGCTTTGGCGGCTTTATTTATTGGATTGGGTTATTTTGTGGCCTACCGGCAATTTACTGACGGGGAAAATTTAGCCGAGAAGTTAAAGCAAAGTAATTTTGATAACCAAAGTTTGCAAACAAAAGTCATCCAATTGGAGCGGCAGTTGCAAATTGAACAAGCGGCCCAACGTAACCTTGATAAAGAGTTAAATCTTGTGCAAGATGAAAACATGCAGGTTAAAGAAGACTTATTGTTTTATAAAAACATGCTGGGTAATAAGAAGCGCTTTAGGTAATGGCCCATTAAGCATGCAACAAAATTAAGCTTAAGTAATTAAATAGGAATAAACTATGTTTTTTAAGAAAAGTAATCGGGTACAAAATAGCATTGATACCCTAATTGGTGCCGATACTCGGGTTGAGGGCGACATCCATTTTTCCGGCGGCTTGCGCGTAGACGGCCAGATTAAAGGCAATGTGACTGAGCCGGTCGATCAAGCCAGCACCCTTATTTTAAGTGAACACGGCAGCATAGAGGGATCGGTGACTGCCTCAAAAATTGTCATCAATGGTAAAGTGATAGGCAATGTTAAAGCCGCTCAGTTTATTGAACTGCAAGCCAAGGCCAGCATCAAAGGGGACGTGCATTATAAGTCCTTAGAAATGCACACCGGCGCAGTGATAGAGGGTAAACTGGTTTATTTGGGCGAGCACTTGCCTGTATTGGAAGATGTTGGCCACTAGTCGTGGCTTGGATTTAGTTAGATTTAGGAGTACGAGATGAATACTGTAACGGATATGCAAGAAGTAGACATGGAACAAATGCCCGCCCCATTGGTTTTTACTGACAACGCGGCCAAAAAAGTTAAAGAGTTAATAGAAGAAGAAGGTTCGGCGGATTTAAAACTACGCGTGTTTGTAAGTGGCGGCGGATGCTCAGGCTTTCAATACGGCTTCACCTTTGAAGAAGAAGTGAACGACGATGACACGCAAGTGCAAAAAGACAGCGTGACGTTATTAATTGATCCCATGAGTTTGCAATATTTAATGGGTGCGGAAATTGATTACCAAGACAGTTTGCAAGGTTCGCAATTTGTCATTCGTAACCCACAAGCCACAACGACTTGCGGTTGCGGCTCTTCTTTTTCAGTTTAAACAGCACAGCAATAAAAAAGCCAAGCTATGCTTGGCTTTTTTATTGCCTGTCATTCTAGCGTTGCTCTATAGGCAGCAGGTCGCGTCGAACTGCACCTTTGTAAAGTTGCCTAGGGCGACCAATTTTATGCTCTTCGTCGGAAATCATTTCTGACCATTGGGCTATCCAACCGGCGGTTCTGGCCAGAGCAAAAATGGCCGTAAACATAGAGTTGGGTATGCCCATGGCGCGCATGACGATGCCGCTGTAGAAATCCACGTTTGGATAGAGCTTACGTGAAACAAAGTATTCGTCTTCCAGCGCGATTTTTTCCAGTTCCATGGCCAGTTTAAACATGGGGTCATCGTTCAGGCCTAACTCATCAAGCACCTCGTGGCAGGTAGTGCGCATGATTTTGGCGCGCGGGTCCATGTTGCGGTAAACGCGGTGGCCAAAGCCCATGAGGCGGAAGGTGTCGTTCTTGTCTTTCGCCCGTTTGATGAATTCACCTATACGTGACACGTCGCCTATTTCTTCTAGCATGGTTAGCGTTGCCTCATTGGCGCCGCCGTGTGCGGGCCCCCAGAGTGAGGCGATGCCGGCTGAGATGCAGGCATAAGGATTGGCGCCACTGGACCCTACTAAACGCACGGTGCTGGTCGAGGCGTTTTGTTCGTGGTCGGCATGCAAAATCAGAATGCGCTCAAATGCCTTGGCTAAAACTGGGTTAGGCACGTATTTTTCGCAGGGCGTAGCAAACATCATGTGCATGAAGTTTTCGGCGTAATTCAAATGATTTTGCGGGTACATAAACGGCTGACCCAAATTGTATTTAAAGCTCCACGCGGCTATGGTAGGCACTTTAGCCAACAGGCGATGCGCGGAAATTTCACGGTGTTTTGCATCGCGGATATCCATGGCATCAAAGTAAAACGCCGACAAGGAGCCCACCACCCCAACCATAACCGCCATAGGGTGGGCATCGCGCCTAAAGCCGCGAAAAATATTGCTAAGCTGATCGTGCAGCATGGTGCTGCCATTGATGGTGTTGGTGAATTGCTGTTTTTGCTCGGCATTGGGCAGTTCACCGTGCAACAGCAAATAAGACACTTCCATGAAGTTGCAATGTTCGGCCAGTTGTTCAATGGGGTAGCCACGGTAATAAAGCAGGCCTTTTTCCCCATCAATAAAGGTGATGTCCGAGTTGCAGGCCGCCGTTGACATAAAGCCTGGGTCATAGGTGAACACGCCGTGCTTACCTAAGCTGCGTATGTCTATCACGTCATTGCCCAAGCTGCCCGACAGCATAGGCAACTCAATGGGCGCAGCACCGTTGTCGAAAGTAATCGTGGCTTTAGTCGGTTTGGTCATGAGATGGATTCTTGCAGTTTATTTGGTCAAAATAATTATACTGTAATCGCAGGCTTACTTGCATAGGGAAAACGGCCCAAGCTTGATTTAGTTGGCTTTTGCCCGATTAATGCTGATAAATCGCGCCCAAAATTCGCGCACCGCTTGCACCAGTAACAGCCGCTAGATTCGCGGTTTTTTTATCCAAACATTGTTTGGCTAGCCAGGCAAAGGCAATCGCTTCCACCCAGTCGACGCCTATGCCCAAGCTGTCAGTTAGTTTGCATGGGATAGGGCCAAGCAGAGTTTGCAATTTTTTGACTAACAGATGATTGTGCGCACCGCCGCCGCATAGGTAGACTTCATCCACTGCTGGGCAGTGTGTTTTTAGAGCCGCGCAGACCGATTCCGCACTTAAATCCACCAAGGTGTGAGCCACGTCTTGCACGGCCATGGCGGGGTTGAAGGAGGCCACGCTTTGCAGATTTTCTTCTAACCAAGTCAGGTTAAATAAATCGCGGCCGGTGCTCTTGGGTGGCGGCGCCGCGAAAAAATCCTCTTGCAACAAGCGCGCCAACAGGCTGGGTATGGTTTGCCCAGAGCTTGCCCAGGCGCCATTCGCGTCGTAATCTTGCCCAAGCTGCTGTTTGATCCAAGCATCCAATAGCATATTGCCTGGCCCAGAGTCGAAACCCACCACGCTACCTTGCTTGCCGTCCAGTGAGTTTTCTGTGCGGCTGAGGTAAGTGATGTTGGCGATGCCACCTAAATTGATGATGGCCCGATTGAGGCCGTGGTCGGCAAACACGGCTTGGTGAAACGCAGGCACTAAGGGTGCGCCTTGTCCACCGGCCGCCACGTCGCGACTTCTAAAATCCGATACCACGGTAATTTGGCACAGTTCCGTTAATAAAGCAGCGTTGCCTATTTGCATGGTGAAGCCTATGCCATCGCTAAAACCTGGCCTATGCCGTATGGTTTGGCCATGGCAACCCACAGCCGTGATGTCGCTGGGTTTTAGCTGGGCTTTGGCTAACAATTCTTGAATGGCCAGCGCGTACAATTTAGCCAGCGCGTTACTAATTAGTGCGCTCTCTTCCAGCTCGTTGGCGGTGGGGTGCTGCAAGGCTAAAATTGCGCTGCGCAGTGTCGCTGGGTAGGCTAAAAAATGCGTCAGCAGTGGCTGCGGTTTCTCATCTTCAAACCCGACCAATGCAACGTCTACACCGTCTAGGCTGGTGCCAGACATGAGTCCTATGAAAAGTTTGCGCGTCATGTGTTTTAGGTGCTGCGTTCGACTGGAAGTTAATCTAATGAGGCAATACGACCTCAATTTGCGTTAAAATAGCGGCTTCTTAAGCGCCGGGCGGTCAGCCTGAATGCTTAATACAGTGCGCTATTGGATGGTAACAGAAAACGCAATTAGAACAACTAAATGCACCCTAAGCAGGCCTGTTTTTACCTTCCTTACTAAGGAAAAGAATACGTGAATACCGACATCAAACAACAATTGGCCATCATCAAGCGTGGTGCAGACGAGCTGCTGATAGAAGCGGAATTGTTAGAAAAGTTAAAAAAAGGTCAGCCCTTAAGAATTAAGGCTGGCTTTGATCCAACCGCGCCGGATCTGCACCTAGGGCACACCGTGCTCATTAATAAATTACGCCAATTCCAAGATTTAGGGCACCAGGTCTTATTTCTAATCGGTGACTTCACCGGCATGATAGGCGACCCGACCGGCAAGAGCGCAACGCGCCCACCCTTAACCGCCGAGCAGGTTGCAGAAAATGCTAAGTCGTATACGGCGCAAGTGTTCAAAATTCTCAAGCCGGAACAAACCGAAGTGGTGTTTAATTCCAAATGGCTGAGCGAGTTGGGCGCGGCTGGTATGCTTAAATTGGCCGCCAGTCATACCGTGGCACGCATGTTGGAACGCGATGATTTTTCCAAGCGCTACAAATCCAATCAACCGATTGCCATACACGAATTCTTGTATCCCTTGTTACAAGGCTACGATTCGGTGGCCTTAAAAGCCGATGTCGAATTGGGCGGCACCGATCAAAAATTCAACCTATTGATGGGCCGTGAATTGCAAAAACAAGCCGGCATGGCACAGCAATGCGTCCTCACCATGCCATTGCTAGAAGGCTTGGATGGCGTAAATAAGATGTCTAAATCATTGGGCAACTACATAGGCATAGCCGAAGCGCCGGAAGTGATATTCGCCAAAATCATGTCGATTTCCGACGAGTTGATGTGGCGTTATATTGAGCTGCTGTCTTTTGCTTCATTGGAAGCCATCGCCAAATGGAAGGCGGACGTGGCGGCCGGTCAAAATCCACGTGACATTAAAGTGCAGTTTGCCCAAGAAATTGTCGCCCGTTTCCATAGCGTTGCCGATGCAGAAAAAGCCCTGACCGATTTTCAAACCAGGGCTAAAGGTGGCATCCCCGATGACGTGCCCGAGATCAGCTTGACTATTGAAGGCGACAGCATAGGCATAGCCCAGCTTCTAAAAATGGCCGGTCTAGTAGAAAGCACCTCGGAAGCCTATCGCGCCATGGAGCAGGGAGGCGTCAAAATCGACAGTGAAAAAGTCAGCGACAGGCAGTTGCAATTAGCTAAAGGCCAGAGCCTAGTCGCTCAAGTGGGCAAGCGTAAATTCGCAAATGTAACAATTTTGTAACTCTGTCGTTTATGCCTTGACCAAACGCCTCGCTAATGTAAAATGCGCGGCTTCGCTAAAAAACAGCGAAGCAAGCCGGCAAAAATCGGTAGCCGCATTAAATCAATAATAAACGCGAAACAAATCAACTTTATCATTGACGGGTCTTAAAAGGTCTGTATAATGCGCACCTCGTTAACGCAAAGCGTTAGTGAATGACTGCAAGAAACGCTGTTTTTTCGGTCCTTAGCTCTTTAACAATTTAACAACTGATAAGTGTGGGTGCTTGTGGTTGAGGCAAGTTGGCATAGACGCCATCACCTTGTTGCAGATGGATTTATCCGTTTGCAATTTAACGTGGTGGTTTGGTTTATGTTGACCTCAGAAAACAAGTGCTTACACTTAAATTTATGACAAATATGTATGGCTCCTTAGTAATAAGGGGCACACAGACCTTGAAA
>JBEDKJ010000119.1:0-21896 GCA_041172285.1 Pseudomonadota bacterium | reverse complement strand
GGCATGCTCAAACTAAAAGCCGGTACCGCGACATCAAAGGCTGTGCCATCGTCGGCGACCATTTGGTAACTGCCATGCATTTTGCCGTTGGGCGAGGTGAGCACGGTGCCACTGGTGTATTCAAAAAGTTGGCCGGGTTGCAACAAGGGTTGTGCCCCGACCACGCCCAAACCACGCACCTCTTGTTGTTCACCATTAAACTCATCGATCACCCAATGCCGGCTAATGAGTTGAGCCGCAACGTTGCCGGTATTAACAATTTTAATGTGGTAGGCAAAAGCGTAGCGGTTGCGTTCAAGGTCGGATTGGTCAGGTAGAAATTCGCTTTCAACCGTGACCAAGCATTCGTACCGTTTTGCTGCTGCCGTCATTAGCTGATGAGGCCGGTTGTGGGGGAGCTAGGGCTGGCTGAGTACAATTTTTTTGCCATGCGACCGGCTAGGTAAGCTTCGCGTCCAGCTTCCACGGCTTTTTTCATGGCGCCCGCCATTTGAATTGGGTCGCGCGCCGCGGCAATAGCGGTGTTCATCAACACGCCTTGGCAGCCAAGCTCCATGGCAATCGCGGCATCGGATGCGGTGCCGACGCCAGCATCCACCAAGACCGGAATGTTGGCATTAGCGATGATGATTTGTAAATTCCACGGATTTAAAATGCCCATACCTGAACCAATTAACGAGGCCAATGGCATCACTGCACAACAGCCTATCTCTTCTAATTGCTTGGCCATAATTGGGTCATCTGAGCAATAGACCATGACATCAAAGCCGTCTTTTACTAAGATTTTTGCCGCGGCTATGGTTTCTATCATGTTGGGGTAAAGCGTATTCGGGTCACCCAATACTTCCAACTTGACCAGCGTGTGGCCATCTAGCAATTCGCGCGCTAAACGCAAGGTGCGTACGGCATCGTCAGCCGAATAACAGCCGGCGGTATTGGGTAAATAGGTAAATTGATCGGGTGGTAAAAAGTCCAATAAAGAAGGTTCGCCAGCGGTTTGGCCTATGTTGGTGCGGCGGATAGCAACGGTGACGATTTCTGCGCCACTGGCGTCGATCGCGGCGCGTGTTTGCTTAAAGTCTTGGTATTTGCCGGTGCCAACCAATAAGCGAGATTGATAGCTTTTACCAGCGATGTTTAATAAATCTGACACGGTGTTTCCTTAAAGTAATGGCTACGCTGATGGCTTAACCGCCACCAACTGCGCCCACAATTTCCAATTGATCGCCTGTCATCAATGGCGTGATAGCAAATTGACTGCGGGGAACAATCTCCCCATTGCGCTCAATGGCCAGACGTTTTCCTTCTAAATTAAGCTGAACAACGAGCTCGGCTACGGTCAATTGGGTCACGGCAAAATCACGTGTTTTTCCGTTGATGGTCAGTTGCATGCGTGGAAATTAATAGGCTAATTTAAAGCACCATTTTACGAAAATAATAGGGGCATTAGCAAACCTTATCTTAGCTATTTTGCGGCGATGAGATTGCCCTCCACAATTGCTTGGAGCGTTGTACAATAGCTACAAATTTTGTTGGCGGCCTATGCATTATTATTTGCTTAAGTCCGCTTTATTTTGACCCGTCTTTTTTAAGAAAGTACACCATGAATATTCTAAGTGAAATTGCTGACATCGATACCCCTACCGGTATTATGCGCACCTATATTCACCGTCCGCTAGATAAAGCCAAGCCAAATAAAGCTTACCCAACGGTATTGTTTTATTCGGAAATTTTTCAACAAACCGGTCCGATTGAAAGTGCTGCCAAAATCATCGCCAGCCACGGATACGTGGTGTTAGTGCCTGAGGTGTTTCATGAACTAAACCCCATAGGCACGGTGTTGGCTTACGACGATGCCGGCAGAGACAAGGGCAACGCCGATAAAGCGGCCAAGGATGTGCAAGGCTACGATACTGACAACCAAGCCATGATCGCTTTTATAAAAAAGCAGGCCTGGTATAACGGCAGCATAGGCGCCATGGGTTTTTGCATAGGCGGCCATTTGGCCTTCCGTGCAGCCTTGCAGCCGGAAATTAAAGGCACGGCGTGTTTTTATGCCACTGATTTGCACGGGCTGACTATCCCTAATAAGCCGGGTCAACACAGCATGGAAAGGATATCCGATATCAGCGGCGAATTGTTGATGATTTGGGGTAAGCAAGATAACCACATTCCATTGCCCGGTCGCCGGCAAGTTTACGACAAACTGACGGAGGCCAATTTATTGTTTACTTGGCACGAATTTAATGCGCAACATGCGTTTATGCGTGACGGCGACGAACGTTACGACGCCCAAACAGCGTTACTGTGTTACCAATTAGCCCTCAATTTATTTAGCCGCACCCTTTAATTATTGCTAAGCGCCCCTATATTATTGTTCGTATCGGCAAGCGAGAAATTTTTAGCAAGCCTGTTTATGCATAGGAGTCATGTATGAAACGCATCGTGTATTTTTTAGTAACCAATTTAGCCATCGTGTTGGTGCTGTCCATCACCATGCGCATATTGGGTGTGGAGCCTTATCTAAATGCCAACGGCTTGGATTTAGGGAATTTGTTGGCTTTTGCTGCCATCATGGGTTTTGGTGGCGCATTTATATCGCTGGCTATGTCTAAGTGGACGGCTAAGCGTATGTCAGGTGCGGTGGTCATTCAAGAACCGCAAACATTGACGGAAATCTGGCTGATGAAAACCGTGCGTGTGCAGGCAGACATAGCGGGCATCAAGATGCCAGAAGTGGCGGTGTTTGATTCGCCAGAAGTGAATGCCTTTGCGACCGGCATGACAAAAAATAGCGCTTTGGTAGCTGTATCCAGTGGTTTACTCAATGCCATGAGCAAAGACGAAGCCGAAGCCGTGTTGGCGCACGAGGTATCGCACATTGCCAATGGCGACATGGTGACCTTGACCTTGATACAAGGGGTCGTGAATACCTTTGTCATGTTCTTTTCGAGGGTCATAGGCTACACCGTGGATAAAGTCATATTTAAAACGGAAAAAGGCACGGGCCCTGCCTTCTTTATTACCATGATCATCGCCGAGTTGTTGTTAGGCGTGTTGGCCACCATGGTCGTGATGTGGTTTTCGCGTCAGCGCGAATTCCGTGCCGATGCCGGTGCCGCCCGTTTATCCAGCGCCAACAAAATGATAGCTGCATTGCAGCGTTTGCAAGCCGTGCACGAACCCAGTGTGTTGCCCAAACAAATGGTGGCATCGGGCATTGCCGGCGGCCAGGCCAATTGGACCAGCTTGTTTGCCAGCCACCCGAGCTTGAGTGCGCGTATTGCGGCTCTTGGCGGCTAAGACAATTTGTCGGAATTGAACCAAACGGCTAAGCAGTAGCAAAAATCCAAAATAAAAAAAGGGCAGAAATTCTGCCCTTTTTTATTGCCTTAGTCGTACGCTTTAGATTTCTAACTGCGGACGGCTGGCTTCTGGCCAATCTAAGTGGAAGAACTGACCACGCGCTTGATCGACACGCTCGTAGGTGTGCGCACCGAAATAATCACGTTGACCTTGCAGCAAGTTAGCTGGCAAGACCGCACTGCGGTAACCGTCGTAATAGGCCATCGCTGCAGCGAAGCCTTGCGCAGGAATACCGTTGGTAACCGCTAAAGCAATCACTTTACGCCAGCCTGCTTGGCCTTCGTTCATCGCGTTAGTAAAGTATGGATCCAACATCAAGTTTTTCAAACGTGAATTTAGTGCATACGCATCGGTAATTTTTTGCAAGAAACGAGCGCGAATAATGCAACCACCACGCCAAATTTGTGCAATTTCACCGAAGTTAAGTTTCCAGTTATAAGCCACTTGTGCTTTATCGATTAATTGGAAGCCTTGTGCGTAAGCGCAGATTTTTGAGCAATACAATGCGTTTTTAATGGCATCAATAATGGCTTTTTTATCTGTTTCGATTTTAATCGCCGGGCCTTTTAAGATTTTGCTCGCTTCCACGCGCTCGTCTTTTAGACTGGATAAAGCGCGGGCATAAACGGCCGCCGCAATCGCGTTAGCCGGCGCACCTAACTCCAGTGCGTTGGCAGCAGTCCATTGACCTGTGCCTTTTTGACCAGCGGTATCCAAGATTTTGTCGACCAAGAAGCCTGGGCCCATGGGGTCTTTTTGTTGCAGAATGTCGGCGGTAATTTCTATCAAGAAGCTTGATAATTCACCTTTATTCCACTCTTCAAATACTTTACCGATTTCATCAGCAGGCATGCCTAACAAGTTTTTCATTAACCAGTAAGCTTCGCAAATTAACTGCATATCGATGTATTCAATACCGTTGTGTACCATTTTTACATAGTGACCGGCACCGTCTGGACCAATGTACTCGGCGCAAGAGAAACCGCCGACCACAGGCTTGCCTGGTTTGCCGCCTTCCATAGGCTCGCCGGTGACGGCATCCACTTTGGCTGCAATGTCACGCCAAATAGGCTCTAAACTAGCCCATGCTTTGCGTGTGCCTGAAGGCATTAATGATGGGCCAAAACGTGCACCCGTTTCACCGCCAGATACGCCTGAACCGATAAAGTCTATGCCTTTAACCGCCAATTCTTTTTCACGGCGTATGGTGTCTGTCCACAATGAGTTACCGCCGTCGATAATGATGTCACCTTGCTCTAAGAAAGGTAGCAAAGCATTGATGGTCACGTCCGTTGCGCTACCGGCTTTAACCAATAAGATGATTTTACGCGGGCGTTTGATGCTTAACACAAAGGAGGCCAAATCGGCATGACCAATGACGCGCTCAGCAGACGGCTCATTTTTTTTGCATTCTTCAATGAAGTTCACCATTTTTTTTGAGTCGCGGTTGTAAACCGCAATGGTGTAGCCGTGATCGGCAATATTTAGGGCTAAATTTTGGCCCATAACAGCTAGGCCAACTAGGCCAATATCAGCATTTTTTGTAGACATTTATCTTCTCTTTTGGAGTTGTTTAATGGAAAGGGTGTTTTTGTAGGCGAGATTATAAAACTTAATATGAAATTAAGTTGTTAAATATTGGTTAAATTGTGACTTTATTTTACAAAAATGCCGTTTTTATTGGTCACAAGAAATGCGCAAGAAAATTGCCAGTGGGAATTTTAGTAATCGTTACTTCTGCCGGTTGAATAACCTTGGGGAACGTCATTTTGCCATTCATCACATTCAGCGCAGCGGTGATCGCGCATGGTTGGGCACAACACCAGTTGGCTATGGCCACAAAATTTACATTTATCCAGCGGGTGCTTGCCGGATTTATGGTGAAATTCGTGATGCTCGGTGGCGACTTTTGCACTGCCTAAACCGTATTTATTATCCATGGCTATCTCCACAGTTAATGCTTTATTTAAGTAGCAAAATTACGCCAATTTTGTGTCACGCGCAAGCCTTAAATAAACGACGTTGATGCTAGGTAGCTTAGTTTTGTTTGCTGTGGCCTGCTCGTTGCAATCGGTCTAGCACAGCCACCCATTCTGGTGTGGCTGCCGGCAATTGCACCAATAGTCGGTCCACTTTGAGCGCGTCTAAATCATGCAAAGTGCTGTATAGCTGCTCGGCCACTTCTGCCGGCATGCTATTCAACAGGGTTGTCGGACAGTTCGGTTGTTCGCCTGGGCCTATGAGTAAGGCAGCACAGCGAAGACCCGATTGTTGACACTGTTCACTGCCCACCATCAAGCTGGCCCTATCTTTAAATAACAACAATGGCGTGCGCGGCGAATAGTGCAGTGCATGTTGCCCGGGGGCTTTAGGCGCTGCGGGTAAGGGCTTATTATTACTAGCCGATTGTTGAGGCTGGCCAGCCACGCGGCGGATGTCGGCCTCGCTGATCATGCCGGGGCGCAGCAACTGCCATGAGCCATCCGCGGCGACGCTGACGATGCTGGATTCGATGCCGACTTGGCAGGCGCCACCGTCTAATACTGGCATGGCTGAGCCAAGGCCGGCTTCAACATGATCGGCCGTGGTTGGACTAAGTTGCGTGAATAAATTCGCCGATGGGGCCGCCACACTTAATTGACTAAGTTTTAATAAGGCCAGGGTGAGGGGGTGATTCGGGACGCGCAGCGCAATGGTCGCTTCACCGCCTCTAACTACTTTAGACACATGGCTTTTTGCTGGCAAAATTAAGGTGAGGGGGCCAGGCCAAAATGCTTGGGCCAGCTTAATGGCTGTTTCCGGAAAAACACTGGCCCAATTAGGCACTAGGCTTACATCGCTAATGTGCACGATCAGCGGGTGATCGGCCGGCCTTTGTTTGGTGCTGAAAATTTTAACCAGGGCAACGTCATTGCTGGCGTCGGCAGCCAATCCGTATACGGTTTCGGTGGGGATGGCCACCAATTCACCTTGCTTTAGTTTGCTGGCGGCTTCTTCTAAGCTAATGCGCATAAAATTTGAGGCTAATTGCTGAAAGGGCTATTTTACTCCTTAAGCCAGTTTCCCATAACAATTGCCTATCAATGCTAAAATAGCGCACCTTAAATTACTGAAGAAAGTCACCATGAGCCACGCTGCAGATAAAAATATCGTCGTAGAAAGCAAGCCCGATCAAGCCCGTTTGGATGCATTAAATGTCACCAAATGGCCAACTTGGCAAAAAGAAGTGTCGGTGTTTCCTTGGACCTTTCCTGAGCAAGAGATTGCTTACATTTTGGCAGGCGAGTGCGTGATTACCCCAACTGGTGGCAAACCCGTTCGTTTTGCTAAAGGCGATCTGGTGACTTTTCCTGCTGGCATGACCGCTACTTGGGAAGTAAAACAAGCGCTGCACAAACATTACAAACTGGATGGCAACATATTTAGCCAAACCTTTAGACGCATCAAAGCGGCACTAAAGTTAGCCTAGTCTGCGGCCCTTACAATTCGAGGGTGTTAGTGCGCCTAATCTATAGCGGCAGAGTCACACTAGGTCAATGACGACTCATCGGCAAGGGCTTAAGGGCGCTTGCTTACTGCCTTATTCACAGCACTAACGCTGGCATTTTAACCGTAAATTGATTGCATCACTTGAGCCATGAATATATTTACCCTGCATAAGCACGCTTTTCTAAAGTTACTGATTTTTCGCGTGCTCATGGTGCTGGCCTATCAAATGATGGCCGTGGCAGTGGGTTGGCATATTTATGAAATTACCCACGATACTTTGGCCTTAGGTTTAATTGGTTTAGCCGAGGCCATACCCTATTTTGCCTGCGCGCTGTTTGCCGGGCATGCGGTGGACCATTTTTGTTCACGGCGTTTCTTTGGCGCCTTGTCGGCGCTGACCTTGGCGATTAATGCGTTTACTTTGACGATGTTGGCGATGGGCGTGATAGGCAGCAGAGAAAACGCGCATTTATGGATCTACGGTTCCATTATGCTGACCGGTATAGAGCGGGCATTTATTGCGCCTAGCTACAGCACCTTGTTTGCCTTAATCTTGCCTAGGGAAGCTTACAATCGTGCCTCGGGCATCAGCAGTTCGGTCTTTCAAGCCGGCTTAATTATTGGCCCGGCTATCGGTGGATTGCTGGTGGGCTTTGCCAGCAAGACCGCAGCCTACGGTTTGGCTACGCTATTTTGCCTAGGAGCGGCCATTGCCATGTGGTCAATTAAAATTAAAGAGCCGTCCCCTATGTCAGACAGCCCCCCTATCTTTACCAGCATAGGTCAAGGCTTGCGATTTGTTTACAGCAATCAAATTGTTTTTAGCGCCTTATCTTTGGACATGTTTGCCGTTTTGTTTGGCGGCGCGGTCGCCATGTTGCCAGCCTTCATCAACGAGGTGTATCAATTGGGTCCAGAAAGCTTGGGCATATTGCGCGCTGCACCGGCAGCGGGGGCCATCATGACCGGCTTGTGGTTAACGCGGCACCCGATTAATTACCATGCCGGCCGTTGGTTGTTAGGTGCGGTGGCAGGCTTTGGCTTTAGTATCATAGGCTTTGCGCTTAGCCAGTCTTATTGGGTGGCGGCGCTCTTGCTATTGTTGTCCGGTGTGTTCGATGGGATTTCGGTGGTGATGCGCACCAGCATCTTGCAATTGGCCACCCCCGATGCCATGCGCGGCCGCGTGTCGGCCATTAATGGCATTTTCATTGGCTCATCTAATGAGTTGGGAGCGTTCGAATCTGGCTTGGCTGCCCGCTTTATGGGCTTGGTGCCGTCGGTATTGTTTGGCGGGTTGATGACCCTAGCCGTGGTTGGTGTAACGGCTAAATGGGCGCCTAAATTAAGAAAATTGGAATTGCATCAACTGACTTAATTACGCATTTATTTCTTAATGGGCACAGGTGCACGGCTTGGGATGAAGCCGCCACTGACCACCACCACTTTTTTGTCTTTTTTCGGTTTTTTGACTTCTTTGTTGCTGCGTTCTTGTCCTTTGGCCATCTGCATTCCCCTTAATAATTAGTAAACCACTAGCAGCCCATCATAGGCCGATGGCTAAATATAGGTGGTTTATTTATTCTAGGTGCAGCGCTAGGGCAAAATTGTTATGATGCTTTTGAATTAATTAAGGTGATGTTTAATGAACAGTTTCAGTGAAATTTCAGCCGATGCGCTGCACAGCATGTTGGCCGATAAAAGTTTGCTTTTGGTCGATGTGCGCAATATAGACGAAGTGGTGCGCGGCATGCTTGCTAACGCCGTGCACATTCCTTTGGCCATGTTGCCTGCGCAATTTGCTAGCTTGCCCAAAGCCGACACCACCGTTTTTTATTGCCACAGCGGCGTGCGCTCCGCGCATGCCGCCGCCTACGCGGCGGAGTTAGGCAGCAAAAATGTTTACAATTTAACCGGCGGTATTTTGGCTTGGGGCAGAGCCGGTTTGCCTTTTGTAGACTACCAAGCCGTTAAAAACAAATGATGGAATTTGCTAAAGAAGTCGATGCCAGAGGGCTGAACTGCCCCCTGCCCATCTTGCGCTGCAAAAAAGGCTTGAGTGAAATTGAAGCGACTCAGGTGTTAAAAGTCATGGCGACGGACAAGGGCGCGGTAAAAGACTTCAATGCGTTTTGTCAGCAAACTGGCCACGAGCTTTTGCACCTAGACACGGTGGATGGCGTCTTTACCTTTTACATAAAAAAACGCAGCAGTTAAATCCAATCGTCTATTTCAATTTAGCCAATTGACTAAGCAGTTTTTCTAAATTCGCACCAAATTCCGCTACCCGGGCTTTTTCTTGTGCCACCACGTCGGCGGGCGCTCTGGCGACAAAGCTTTCATTGTTTAATTTGGCGTTGGCTTTGCTGATTTCTGCTTCCAATCTGGCCACTTCTTTGCCTAAGCGTTCTTTCTCGGCGGCGACGTCGATTTCCACTTTCAACATCAGTTTGAAATCGTCCACCAACATCACGGGAGCGTCGGCTTCCGGTAAGTCAGCGACGATGCTGACTTCTTCTAATTTGGCCAAGGCTTTTAAATACGGGGCATAAGCCGTTAGTTTTTCTGCATTGCCAGATGCCACCAGCGGCACGCGTGCAGCCGGTGAGATGCTCATTTCACCGCGCAAACTGCGACAGGCATCAACCATTTGTTTGAGTTGTGCCACCCACGCTTCGGATTGCTCATCGAGCTTGTCGGCTTGCGCTTTAGGATAAGCTTCCAACATGATGCTGGGGCCGTGTTTTTCTGTCATGGGCGCGATGGTTTGCCAAATCTCTTCGGTGATAAATGGCATGATGGGGTGCGCCAAACGCAACACGGTTTCCAGCACGCGCAATAAGGTGCGTCGGGTAGCGCGTTGTTCGGCTTCATCGCCTTGTTGAATTTGCACTTTAGCTAATTCTAAATACCAATCGCAATACTCATCCCAAACGAACTCGTAGATGGCTTTAGCGGCCAAATCAAAGCGGTAATCTTCAAAGGCACGTTCCACTTCGGCTTCCGTGCGTTGCAAGATGCTGACTATCCATCGGTCGGCGGCAGAGAATTTACGTCCACCCTCCCCGCAAGTGGTGGCATCAAACCCGTTATCTTGGCCCTCGGTATTCATCAAGACAAATCGCGAGGCATTCCATAATTTATTACAGAAATTGCGGTAGCCATCGCAGCGTTGCAAATCAAATTTAATGTCGCGGCCGGGTGAGGCTAAAGCGGCAAAAGTAAAGCGTAAGGCATCGGTGCCATAAGCATTGATGCCATTGGGGAATTCTTTGCGGGTATGCTTTTCGATCTTCGGTGCATCCTTAGGATTCATCAAGCCGGTGGTGCGTTTCTTGATTAAGTCTTCCAGGCTAATGCCATCAATTAAATCGATGGGATCCAGCACGTTGCCCTTGGATTTACTCATCTTTTGGCCTTCGGCATCGCGTATCAAACCGTGCACGTAGACGTGTTTAAATGGGATTTTGCCGGTAATGTGCTTAGTCATCATGACCATGCGCGCCACCCAGAAAAAGATGATGTCAAAGCCGGTCACCAAGACGCTAGAGGGCAGGTATTGTTGCAAGGCCTGATTGGCCGCGTCTTTCTCTGCATCACCGGTCCAATCAAGGGTAGAGAACGGCCATAAGGCGGACGAATACCAAGTGTCCAATACATCGTTGTCACGGGTTAACTCCCCGCGGTAACCGTCTTTTTCTGCCAACGCTTTGGCGGTGGCTTCGTCCTGTGCCACGTAGACTTTGCCGGCATCGCTATACCATGCTGGTATTTGATGGCCCCACCATAATTGGCGGGAAATACACCAATCTTGAATGTTGTTTAGCCATTGGTTATAAGTGTTGACCCAGTTTTCTGGGTAAAACTTAATTTCGCCGCTGGCCACCACGTCCAAAGCTTTTTGCGTAATCGATTTGCCGTCGGCGGCCGGTTTGCTCATGGCGACAAACCATTGGTCGGTCAGCATGGGTTCAATCACCACGCCGGTGCGGTCGCCGCGCGGTACTTTTAATTTGTGTTTATCGATTTTGACTAAATAGCCTTGCGCTTCTAAATCGGCCACCACTTGTTTGCGGGCGGCAAAGCGCTCTAAACCTTGGTAGGCTTTGGGCGCGCTGTCGTTCACAAAGCCGGCTAAATTTAAAATGCCGATTAAAGGCAGTTGGTGGCGTTGACCAACCGCGTAGTCATTGAAGTCATGCGCAGGCGTCACTTTTACCACACCGGTACCGAATTCCATGTCCACGTAATCGTCGGCAATAATAGGAATCTCGCGATCGCACAATGGCAGTGTTACCGTTTGACCGATCAATTTTTTATAACGCGCGTCGTCCGGGTGCACCATCACCGCCACGTCACCCAGCATGGTTTCTGGGCGAGTCGTGGCCACCGTTAAATGGCCAGAGCCATCGGCCAAGGGGTAATTGATGTGCCACATGAAGCCGTCTTCTTCTTCCTGTACCACTTCCAAATCGGACACCGCCGTGCCTAGCTTGACGTCCCAATTGACCAAGCGTTTGCCGCGGTAAATCAAGCCTTCGTTGTAGAGGCGAACAAAGCTTTCGGTCACCGTTTTGTTTAAGCCGGCATCCATGGTGAAGCGCTCGCGTGACCAATCCGGCGAGGTGCCTAAACGGCGCATTTGTTTGGTGATGGTGCCACCTGAGTACTCTTTCCATTCCCAGACTTTCTCTAAGAATTTCTCGCGGCCTAAATCGTGGCGCGATACCCCTTGTGCATCCAACTGGCGTTCCACCACAATTTGCGTGGCGATACCGGCATGATCGGTACCCGGTTGCCATAGCGTGTTGTCCCCTGCCATGCGGTGGTAGCGGGTCAATGCATCCATCAAGGTTTGGTTAAAACCGTGACCCATGTGCAAAGTGCCGGTGACATTAGGTGGCGGCAGCAATATGCAAAAATGATTTTGCTTGGATTCGTCTAATCCAGCCGCGTAATAGCCTTTGCTCTCCCAAAATTGATACCAATGGCTTTCTATGGTTTTGGGGTCAAATGATTTGGCGAGCTCTTTAATCGCGGGTGTATCGAGCGGGGTGGTGTGCGTTGTCATGGCCGTTATTTTAACACAGCCTATGCGCAATTTATTGCGCGGCTACGTGGCCTTCGCCGCATACACGGCAGGCTGGGTCTGGGTTAAGCTTAATGGTGCGCCATTCCATACTAAGCGCATCAAGCAAGAGCAAACGGCCTTGCAAACTCTCGCCTATGTCCATCAATAACTTCAATGCTTCAGCAGCTTGGGTCGTGCCCACGATGCCCACCAGTGGCGCAAACACCCCGTGGCTAGCGCAGCGCATGGCGTTGTCTTCGCCGCTGATTTCACTACTGTCGGGGAACAAACAGTGGTAACAAGGGCTGTTACTGTTACGCATGTCGTAAACGGTAATTTGCCCTTCAAAACCGATGGCGGCGCCCGATACCAATGGTTTGTTTAGGGTCACGCAGAGGCGATTTAAACTGTAACGGGTAGCAAAATTATCGCTGCAGTCGAGCACCGCATCGGCTTTTTCAACCAATGCAGCCAAAGTGGTTTCGTCGACTTTTTCTTCTATGGCGTGCACATGGATGTCGGGATTGATTTCAGCGATGGCTTGCTTGGCCGACTGCGCTTTGTTCATGCCCACGCGCGCCATGCTGTGAATAATCTGCCGTTGTAAATTGCTTAAATCCACCGCATCAAAATCACAAATCGTTAATGTGCCCACGCCACTGGCAGCCAAATACAAAGCAGCCGGCGAACCCAAGCCCCCCGCGCCTACGATTAAGGCATGGCTGTTCACCAGTTTTTCTTGGCCTTCGTAGCCGATTTGTGGCAACAGCATGTGGCGGCTGTAGCGTAATAGTTGGTTGTCGTTCATAGGTTCAAGGTAGCTTTCCGGCATTGACCAGTTCATGCGCTAGCAAGGGATAAGACAACCAGCTGAGCTGGTCATCAAACTGACCAGTGGGCTCGTGGCTGACAAAAGTAATATTATTATCCCTGTTAGCGGCTTCTTCGTCACTGGCCGTGTTGACCAGATTGGTTTTACCGGATGATATCACTACGGCCACTGCGCTGGCACTTAAAGTCGTGACACTGGCGTGACATGCGGTGGCGCTAATATTGCTGCCAGCCGCACAAATTCGTAAATTGGGATTCAGCGATAGGCTGTTAATGTTGGTAGTAAAGGCGCTGCTGTTGGCTGTGGTGACGGCATAGCGTAGGCGGTTTTTGGCCTCACTGCCCCACCCATCTATGGCGAAGCCGTCGGCGTCAGTCGGGCGTATGCTTAAAGTAACCGCGGGTACAAATCCGTCGTATGGGTGATTACAGATGCCGCCACCCTGCGGGTCTTCAACGCCATTTGAATTCGCCGATGCCGGGCAAGGTAAGCGGCCATTTAGCAAAGCAAAACCCAATAAGGCTGCTTGGATTTCTGCTATTGATAGCCGTGTTTGCGTACGGTGATTTTGATCGATTTGCGCCGTCAGTGGCAAGACTAGGCCACCTAGCATAAGCCCTAAAATGACCAGCACGATGGCCATTTCAACTAAGCTAAATCCATACGCCTGTTTCATTTTACTGGCCATGCTTAGGGCAGTCCACAAGTGACGCTGTTGGCGTTTGCATCGCAATAATAGCCACCTAGCGTATCGACCAAACTTATTCGAATGCGAGATGGGTCGGCATATTGGTAATTGGCCATGGCAAACCAACCGTTGTTTGCTAACCAATTGCCCAGGTTGGCGTATTGCAAACCCATGCCACTGTTGTTGATAAAACCAACCAGTCGACTGCAATCGGCAGCCCCATTGTTGGTCGCCGCTGGGCATGGGTAGGCGTGGTTAATGTCAAAATATTTTGTTGGCCCTGCATGCGTGTCACCTTGCCCTAACAGCTCTTTCACTAGGCGCTTACGGACCACTTGGTAAAATTCCGGTGCCGTAATGTAAGTCAACTGATCATTAAACGTCTCGCTGTTTTCGCCGGCTATAAAACTGTATTGCCCATTATTTTGGTTACCGCTGGCGTTATTAATGCCCCGTGCCACGTCAAGGTAATTGGCCGCTATGTTATTGCCACTGCAAACGGCGCTGCTCGACCCTCGGCTTTGATGATTCAGTTTGGCTCTGGGGGCCATAATCACGGCAATGACTGGGTTAACCGATGCGCCTAGCGCAGAGCCCGCTGAGTCGTGCACGGTTATTTTTGCTGCAACCTGACTGTTTAGTACGTTGCTGCCGTTACGGTTGCTAACGGCCAGCGTGTTCCGATAAATAGGTGATAAGGCATACCACAAGCATTCGCCATCGCCGTCACGCAAGTCACTTAAGCCCAGTGTTTTCCATGGCAATCGACCTATGCCGCCGCTTGATGCACCGCATGAACCGGCGGATCCTGTGTTGTTGGTATCTGGGCAAGGGAGGCTACCGGGCATGCTGGCATTGGCCGCGGACCAGCCAATTAAAGCCGCTTTAGCTGTTGCCAAGGATGCCAGCGTTTTTTTGTCACGTTCCAATTTCACGCCTTTTGCATCTAAAACCGACATAAGCAAGACTACACTGGCCAGCATCAAGATAAACAACAAGCCAAGTAAAACGACACCACACTGCTTATGCATCGTTTTACTCATCGTCATCGGTGATCTCCTCTGAGTCTTCGATGCCGTCATACTTTTTATCATTGTCAGCTAGGCTTGCGTCGTCATCATATTTGCCCAACTTTGCCTGAAAACTTGGCGAGGCCAATGTGCTGCTGGATTTTGGCTTAATTGCAGGAGTGTGCTTGTTGGGAATGCGCAAGGCATCCAGTTTCTGTCGCTCACTAGCTAGACTAAACAACCGTCCCAATGGCCTCGCCAATAACGGTGCGCTTGGGAAAAACATGCATAGGCATAGCGCCAGCTTAATTAATAGCCAGCGGCCATTCATGGCAGCATGCCTTGCCTAGCTGACAGCTTGTCCATGCTGAGGCTGTCTAATCGGCATTTGCTGTGTAAATTGGCCTTGAGTTGATTGCTAGACCAAGGACTTGGATGGAGTCTTGTTATTTCGCAATCGCGCCAGATAATCACAGCTGATTGCTGAGCAGCTAGCGCATCGGTGAGTTGCAGTAAATCCTCTTCATGCAGCATGTCAAAATCCAAGCTCATGGTACTTAACCTGACAGGCAAGTTGGCATAGGCGCTTATAAATGTTGGCTTTGAAGGCTGGGTAAAATCCATGCTGTAGCCTATGTTAAATAGCTGTAGGTTTTTTTGCTGCGCTTGCAATTGGCTTATCCAAGCCTGGTTATTTATCGGATTAAGCAAGCCTTCATGACGCTTTGCTCGATCAAGCAAAATGGCATAATGCGGGCCGTATTCTGCCAAAACCGCCAGCTCTTTTTTTACTTTTTTTAAGGTTTGTTTGGCTAGCTCCAGGCTGCTTTTTTGAATGGCTAGGGCATGGGCTTGTTGCTGCCTGTAGTGATTCATCCAACCCAATAAGAAAATCAGCACGAGGAAAATCAGCCCTAAAAAAGCCAGATTTATCGATAGGCTTTGCCGACCTTGCTTAAGGATAGGCATGCTTATTTCTTCCCCGATAGCGCTGCAAGCTGAACAGGATTTAAATCAATTTTTAGCTTGAATTCTGGGCTGTGAAAAACCGGTTTTTCGTCTAAGGTGTTACCAGTCATTAAACTGGCTTTGGCTGGCATGCTTAACAGGCTAACCTTGCCCACCATGGGTTGGCTTTTTAATTTCCTAATGAAGTTGGCTAACAAGAAGTCCTGTTGATTGCCCTCGGCATCAGCGATAACCTCACCACTAATTAAGGCGGTTTCTTGTTCATTAATCGGCTTTTCTGGATTGACCTGCCACGTCAATTGATGCAGTTGTATGGCAGGCGATTCATCCAACGCTGCACTCAGCGTTTGCATAGCACGGCGCGGGGAATGGCTTATTTTTGTTAAAGCCAAATCCAGTAAAACGGCAGATTTGATTTGACTGGCTGCCGGCTCCTCGGCTGGCCATTGCTGCTCATAGTGTTGGATTTGCGCTTGTATGGCGGCTATTTGAGCCGCGGTTTTCTGCAGAGCGGATTGATCTTTAGTGCCTTGGTAAAAAAGCAGGGCAGCCCCCATTAACCCCAAGCATGCCATGGCGCCTGTCAGCGTGTGCAATCGATTTTTAAGCCGTTGCGATTGATAGGGTTTGAGCAGACTGTCGGTTGCAAGGTTGGCTACCAATTGGCCACTAGCTATTAACTGCATGTGCAGTAATTCCGGCGCCGTAGAGATTAGCTTTGCAGCTAACTGCTTGGTTTTAGCATAATCTAGGTAGTTAATCAGTTGGACAGGCTGGTTTTGTTCTAGTCTAAGGCTGGCTGGATCAATAAATGTTTCAGGCGCCATAACCAAGATCAGTTGCAATGGGCTATCGGCTTCTATTAAATGTTGACCGAGTAAATAACGACGCATTTTTTCCCATTCGTCTTGGTAGAATCCATGGGCTGACTGCAAGCTTGGGCTCGCTACAAAACGACTGAATTGCAGTTGACCTTGATAAAAATAACTTTGCCTTAGTCCACAGCTAAGCTGCTCGCATAACACACGGTGCGGCTCGCCTAATTTGCTTAGCGCGTCTTGGTGTAACAGGTTGCTCAGCAAGGCAATTGGGTATATGCCCACCAGCAAGCTGTTGGCAGCTTGTATCAGGGACAACCAGTTTTGCAGAAAAACATCGTTGTTTATGGCAAAAAATAGGTAGCAGTCATCTTGCCGTTGCTCCTTGTGGCGGTGACGGTAGATGGCTGTTCGAAAAGCCAGGCCTCGGTAGAATTGATTGAGTTTACGCAAAAGCAGGGCGCGTTTGGTTTTGCCTGAAGTATGCGGTTGATTGCCTAAGCGGTAATCTTCTTCACGCGCATCGGCAATCAAATACACCGGGCAATGGCGGTTTTTTTCCAGTAACCCAGCGCAGGCTAAATGGCCTGCGACATCATCCTTAAACAAAAAATGGCTTTGCAATTGGTTACCTAGCCAATAGCCAGCCAATAACTGCTGATGATTGACGCACAATATTAATTTAGCAGCCTTATTGTTAAGCATGGTTTACTCAACAGTCCTGATTGAGAGGGGCATGTTAAATTTTAAGTGTGCTAAATGAGTCATAAACCGGCCCCAAAACCGAGTACATAATGAAACCCAATAGGCTGCCCAATAAAACAGTGAGCAGCGGCTCAATGAGTTTTAATAAGCTTTGCATCGCGTCACGCACTTCTTGATCGTAAAATTCGCTGATGGTGAACAGTGATTTATCTAGGCCGCCCGTGCTTTCGCCGACTTTAATCATGCGCACCACTAATTTAGGGAATAGCTCGGCATTATTAAAACTGTCGCTCATGGCCTCGCCCCCACTTATGTCAGCATGCACTTGGACTAGGCTGTTCGCTACCACTTGATTGCCCACCAAGCCTTGGCTGATTTGTATTGCATCCAATATAGGGATGCCTGTTTGGTACATCAGAGCAAAATAGCGGCTAAATCTGGCCATGATGATTTTTTGTAATATGGGCCCGGTGATAGGCAATTGCAGTTTTAATTGGTCGTATCGATAGCGCAAAACCGGACTCTGTTGAATGAGCAAGCTGAACGCGATCATCGCCAATATGGGCAGACTGATTAGCAACCACCAATAAGCCGCCAAAGTATCGGCCAGGGCAATTAGCAATCGAGTATTCAGCGGTAAGCTTTGGCCCATATTTTGTAAAAACGCAGCCATTTGTGGTACTAAGTAGGTCATTAAAAAAGTGACGGTTGAAAGGACCACTAGGGCAACAAAGATAGGGTAGGCCAGCAGTTTTTTTGCCTGCGACATTAACTCGTTTTGCCAGCGTAAAGTACAAAATAGCTCATTAAATACCAAAGGCAATTGGCCGGTTTGTTCGCCTGCATGGACCAAGCTGATGAACACCATATTAAACACTTTGGGGTGATGAGCCATCGCTTGCGATAAGGTTTTGCCTGCCTCCAATTCAGCAGACAAAGATGCTATCACTTGCTGGAAATGAGGGTTGTCATGGCTGGTTTGCAATTCACTAAGGCAAATGAGTAATGGCAAGCCGGCATGACTTAGCTGATGCATCTGAAAACAAAATAGGAGCAAGTCCTTAGCTCGAATTTTGTTGCGATTGAAATAAGCTAAGTTGTTGCTTGGCATGCGACAACTGATTAAATCTAAACCCTGGCGCATTAAGCGGATTTCCAGGTCGGTTTCATTTTCAGCTTGCATTTGCCCGCTGGCCGAACGGCCCATTGCATTGACTGCTTTGTAGGTAAAAGCCGTCATGCTGCGACTCGGCTTTGCTTGGCCAGATCTACCACCCGCATCAGCTCAGCGAGGCTGGTATGGCCGGCTAATACCCTAGCAATTCCGTCTTCAGCCAGTGTGATAAAGCCTTTGTTGCGCGCCATTTTTTCTAATTCATCTAAATGCGCGCGGCGGGCAATCAAGTTGTCCATTTCACTGTCTATGCGCAGCACTTCCATGAGGGTCATGCGCCCACGGTAACCTTTTTGCAAACAGAAATCGCAACCCACTGCTTTAAATACAGTTTGTTTCTCCGCATCGGTCATCTTTAAAAGTGCCCGTTCAGTATCACTGGGCTGATGCGGTATTTTGCATCGCGGGCAAAGCGTTCGGACTAAGCGCTGTGCGACCACGGCAATAATATTGCCAGCCAAGATATCGGGTAATACGCCTATGTCGTATAACCTAGAGAACACCCCTAGCGCCGAATTGGTGTGCAAGGTAGTAAAAACTTGATGGCCAGTCATGGCGGCTCTAAAAGCCATGCTGGCGGTATCTTCATCGCGGATTTCCCCTACTAAAATAATGTCGGGGTCTTGCCGCATAATGGAGCGTATGCCATTAGCAAAATCGACTTTATTGGCATCCGTCACCGAGGTTTGCCGCATCATGCTCACCGGGTATTCGACCGGATCTTCCAAGGTCATTATGTTGACCGCTTCGGTATTGACCAGTGACAACAAAGAATAAAGCATGGTTGTTTTGCCGCTGCCAGTTGGGCCGGTAAAAATAACGATGCCTTCTGGCCGGTTCATGGTGTGGCTTAATTCGGCTAAATGCGCCTGACTAAGGCCTAATTGATCTATGGGCATAATGGATTTTTCCCTATCCAATATGCGTAGCACGATGTTTTCACCATGCAAGGTGGGGTGACTGGAGACCCTAAAGTCTACAGGGCGCCCACATAAATGCATGCTTAGACGGCCGTCTTGAGGGGAGCGCGTTTCAGCAATATTCAAACCGCTCATCACTTTAAGGCGCACGGCGATGGCGCCCCAATAATGTTTGTGAAAGCTGCGAATTTGTTGCAACACGCCATCTACTCGGTAGCGGATGCGTAAGAATGCCGGTTCTGGCTCGAAATGTATGTCGGAGGCATTATGTTTGACCGCGTCCATTAATAGTGCGCCGACCAAACGCACTATTGGATGGGTGTAGGCGTCGCGACCAGCGTGCATGCTGGTGTAATCGATTTCACCCGTTTCAATCTCGTGCAAAATACCGTCGACCGATAATTCGTAGCCATAAAACTGATCGATGCACTCTTCGAGTTGTGCTTGCTCGGCCAATAAAGGTTGAATTTTGATAGGCAGTGTAAAAGTGGCGCGTAATTGATCCAAGGCGGGCAAATTAAACGTATCGGCCATGGCTAAAGTGAGTGTATCGCTGTCGGTTTGGTAGGCAACTGGCAGGATGTGGTGACGACGCGCAAGGGTTTGCGGTACTAGGTTCAAGGCATCTTGGTCGGCGGCCAAGTTGGTCAAATCTATGCTGCCATGCCCTTGGCTTTTAGCCACTATGTCTCTCATAGTGGTGGCACTAACGAAGCCTAATTTTGTGATTTGATGGCCGAGACTTAAGCCGGTTTCAGCTTGTTCGGTTAAGGCTATGCGCAATTGATCCTGGCTAATCAGGCCTTTTTTAATCATAAGCTCGCCTAGCAGAGGGCTATGCTCATGCGCAGTCATCTTTCTAGCCTGCAAGTAATAAGCTGGACTACCATCATAGGATTTCGTCACAAAGGCTGATTGAAAAATCAGTTTACACCCATACTAACTCATTGAATATACTTTATTTTATAAGTAATTTTCGGACATTATGTAGTTGAGCTTGTGCGCAATTTAATGGCTTAATTGCTATGGCAAAGCGCTATACTAGTGCATCGATTTGGCCATTAAGCGGCATGGAGGAGGAGTATCAAGGTGTTTTAAAAAAACTAGCCAACAGTTTGACCGTGGCGGTTAGCGTGCTGTTAGTGGCTGGTTTTGTTTACGTGTTGGCCCATTCATTACCCCTAGGCGATTTTATCTACAGCATCGCTTTTTGTTATTTGGCGATTGCGGTATTAAATTACTTGGTCTTTGGCACCGCCAAATTGTGGCATAAACCGGACGAGCTAAATTAAAACAGCTAGGCGCTGATTGCTGCAAATTTAGGGTAGCTAATATCTAAAAATTATCAAAACTGTTTATTGAGCAGTAGGCCCTAAATTAGCATCAGGGTCTGTCAAATCAATGCGCTAGCTAGCTTCACAAAATATTTTTACTAAGCCATAGTATAATCACGCTATGTTAGAAAAGAACTCCGTAGGCATTGTTGCCCCTCAAACCGCTCATTTTGAGCAAGCCCTTACGCTAAAAAGCGGCGCGGTCTTGCCACAATTTGATTTGGTTTATGAAACCTATGGCAAGCTTAACGCCGACCAATCCAATGCGGTGTTAATTTGCCACGCCCTCTCTGGCACCCACCACGTGGCCGGCAAATACAGCGCGGACGACAAATACCCGGGCTGGTGGGATAACTTAATTGGCCCAGGCAAACCCTTAGACACCAATAAATTTTTTGTCATCGGCGTAAACAATTTGGGTGGCTGCCACGGCAGCACCGGACCGTCCTCTATCAATCCAGCCAATGGCCAACCTTGGGGCGCAAAATTCCCGGTGGTCACCGTGGAAGATTGGGTTACCTCGCAAGCCATGTTGGCCGATTACCTAGGCATCAAACAGTTAGCCGCCGTAGTCGGTGGCAGCCTAGGTGGCATGCAAGCCTTGCAGTGGACCCTGGCTTACCCGGAGCGCGTGCGTCATGCCTTGGTGATTGCCTCCGCCCCGAATTTAACCGCGCAAAACATGGCCTTTAACGAAGTAGCACGCCAGGCCATCATCACCGATCCTGAATTTCATGGCGGCGATTATTATGCGCATGGCGTCGTACCAAGACGCGGCTTGCGGATTGCCCGCATGTTGGGCCACATCACTTATTTAAGCGACGATGCGATGGGCGCCAAATTTGGCCGCAAATTAAAAGATGGCATTCGTTATAGTTTTGATGCTGAATTTGAAATGGAATCCTACTTGCGCTACCAAGGCGATAAATTTGCTGGCGAATTTGATGCGAATACCTACCTTCGCATGACGCGCGCCTTGGATTATTACGACCCGGCCTCAGCCTTTGATAACGACTTAAGTGCGGCCTTAAAAACCGTGCAAGCGAGTTTTTTGGTGGTGTCGTTCACCAGCGATTGGCGCTTCTCGCCGGCGCGTTCACGCGAAATTGTTAAAGCTCTGCTCGATAACGAGCGCACCGTCAGCTACGCTGAAGTCACGGCCGCACACGGCCACGATGCTTTCTTAATGCCGGATGCGCACTACCACGCTATATTGCGCGCTTATTTAAACAAGGTGCAGGTGTAAGCATGAGCCAAACAGCACAAAATAATGTAAATATTACAAATTCTGTCCTGCAATTTCGTCAAGACTTTGCCATCATCTCTAACTGGGTGAGCTTTGGCTCCAAGGTGCTGGACCTGGGTTGCGGCGACGGTGAATTGCTGCAATTCTTGCGCTTGAGCTTGGAAGTCAAAGGCTACGGCGTGGAAAAAGACGACGCCAATTGGTTGGCTTGCATGGAAAACGGCAGCAACGTCATCCAAATGGATTTGGAAGACGGCTTGTCTGGCTTTGAAGA
>JBEDKJ010000118.1:0-10877 GCA_041172285.1 Pseudomonadota bacterium | reverse complement strand
CCAAGCAAAATGCAGTAAAATGATGCATTAGGCGGGCGTCGTATAATGGTAATACCCTAGCTTCCCAAGCTAGTGCCGTGGGTTCGATTCCCATCGCCCGCTCCATCGACTAATTAAAAGTTTACGACTATATGGCCAACCAAGCACCACCATCAGTTCTCACCTTTGCCGGCACCGACCCAAGTGGCGGGGCAGGCTTGCAGGCGGACATCCTAACTTTTGCCAGCATAGGTTGCCACCCGCTTTCCGTGGTGACTGCCATTACCGTGCAAGACACCCGCGGTGTAGACAGCGTGTTGGCCATGGATGCGGATTGGGTCAACGATCAGGCGCGCGCCATCTTGGAAGACGTGCAAGTGTCTGCGTTTAAGTTAGGTATCCTAGGCTCAGTTGAAAACGTTGCCGTGATAGCCGAAATCATGGCCGACTATCCGGATGTGCCTTTGTTAATCGATCCCATTTTAAGCTCGGGTCGGGGTGACGATTTAAGCAACGATGACATGATGGATGCCATGATAGAGCTGCTCTTTCCGCAAGCCACCTTGATTACCCCAAATAGTTTGGAAGCTCGCCGTTTTGCCTTCGCTGACGACAGCGATGAGGTGGCGTTGACCTCGCTGGATGAGAGTGCCGCGCGGCTTTTAGCCATGGGCAGTGAGTACGTGTTAATCACCGGCACCCACGAGCGCACGCTAGAAGTGACCAATACCTTGTACGGTGACAACAAATTGATTAAAGCCTATAAATGGGAGCGTTTGCCCGGCAATTACCATGGCTCGGGGTGCACCATGACCAGTGCCATTGCTGCCTGCATGGCGCACGGCTTAAGCATGGAAGACGCCGTTGCCGAGGCGCAAGAATTTACATGGCAAACCCTAAAACACGGCTTTAGGCCGGGCATGGGCCAGTTCATACCCGATCGCATGTTTTGGGCGCGCGATGAAGAAGATGCCGTGGTTAACAGCGGCGAAGCCTCCAGTAAAAGCCATTAAAACAGCGCGCCTCTCATGATAAAAGGCTTGTATGCCATTACGCCGGATGAAACCAATACCGAGCTATTGCTGACAAACGTGGCGTTAGCCTTGCAAGGTGGCGCGAGCGTCTTGCAGTACCGAAATAAATTAGCCGATAAAGCATTGCAAACGCAGCAAGCACGGGCCATCTTGCCCTTGTGTCGCCAATATGGCGTACCTTTGATTATTAATGATTCGCTAGAACTCTGTTTAACGCTGGATGCAGATGGCGTTCACATAGGCGCCGATGACGGCAATTTGGCAGATGTTCGCGCCACAATAGGTAAAGACAAGTTGCTCGGTGCTTCGTGTTATAACCGATTTGATTTGGCTTTAGCGGCCCAACAAGCCGCAGTCGATTACGTCGCCTTTGGCGCTTGTTTTGCCTCCAGCACCAAGCCCAATGCGCCGGTTGCCGATTTAAGTTTGTTTGAATTGGCTAAGGCACAGTTAAGCATTCCAGCGGTGGCCATAGGCGGCATTAACTTGGCTAATGCAGGTCAAGCGATAGCCGCGGGAGCCAGTTCGGTAGCGGTAATCCATGCCATTTTTAATGCAGATGACGTAAAATTAAGCGCAGAAAAATTCACTCAATTATTTAGCAACCAAGCGTAAGGCTCAACCATGACATCCACTAACCAAAGCTTATTTGAACAATCCCAACGGCTGATTCCTGGTGGGGTAAATTCACCGGTTCGGGCTTTTCGCAGCGTAGGCGGCACGCCGGTCTTCTTTAAAAAAGGCTTGGGCTCTAGATTGTGGGATGTGGACGGTAAGGAATACATTGATTACATTAATTCCTGGGGCCCGATGATAGTGGGCCACGCTCATCCTGAAGTGATTCAAGCCGTGCAAGCTGCCGCCGAAAACAGTTTGTCGTTTGGTGCGCCAACCGGTTTAGAGTTGGAGATGGCCGAGTTAATTAATAAATTGATGCCTAGCATGGAGCAGGTGCGGCTAAATAGCAGTGGCACCGAGGCGACCATGAGTGCGATACGCACGGCACGTGGGTTTACCGGTCGTGACAAGATCGTTAAATTTGAGGGTTGTTACCATGGCCATTCTGACGGCTTATTAGTGAAAGCCGGTTCCGGCTTGCTGACTTTTGGCGAGCCCGATTCGGGTGGCGTGCCAGCCAGTGTCGCGGCGCATACCTTGACTTTAGAGTACAACAACAGTCAGGCCTTGGAAGATTTGTTTGCGCAAGTGGGCGATGAAATTGCCTGCGTCATTATTGAACCTGTGGTGGGCAACATGAATTTGATCGTGCCACACCAAGCCTTTTTACAAACGCTAAGGTCACTTTGTACTAAGCACGGCGCCGTGTTGATTTTTGATGAAGTGATGACCGGTTTTAGGGTGCATTTGGGTGGGGCGCAAGCGCTTTACAACATCAAACCAGACATGACTACTTTAGGTAAAGTGATCGGTGGTGGCTTGCCGGTTGGGGCATTTGGTGGCCGTAAAGACATCATGCAATGCTTGGCGCCGGTGGGTAAGGTGTATCAGGCGGGGACTTTGTCTGGCAATCCGATTGCCGTTACCGCTGGTTTAAAAACCTTGCAACTCATACAAGCGCCTAACTTCCACAGCAAATTGGCCGACCAAACGGCTAAATTGGTGGAGGGCTTAAAAGCCGCGGCCGCTGAGGCTGGCGTGATTTTTAATGCGCAAAATGTCGGTGGCATGTTTGGTTTGTATTTTAGTCAGCACTGCCCCAGCAGCTACCATGAAATCATGCAATCCAACAAAGAGCACTTCAACCGCTTTTTCCACAGCATGCTAGACAGCGGCGTCTACTTGGGGCCGTCGGCTTTTGAAGCCGGCTTTGTTTCGGCTGCGCACACCGACGAAGACATCGCCCTCACTTTAGCGGCCGCTAGAAAAGCCTTTGCATCACTTTAGCTGTCGACCAAGCAATGTTTGGCTTATTTAAAGGCGGCCAGCTTAATTATTCTGTAACTTTAAGCGGTATCTTATTGAACAGATAGGCATTTAACGGTAAACTTTAAGGTTCCTCTAAATGTTTTGTGATTAGATAATATGGCATCAGGTTTAAGTAAGGCAATCCACGTCAATTCAGGCAAGCCAGCGCAGCAAGGTTTATACAATCCGACTAACGAGCGTGATGCTTGTGGCGTTGGATTTGTGGCGCACATTAAAGGCAAAAAATCCCACGATATCGTGCAAAAAGGCTTGGAGTTATTAACCAACCTGACGCACCGTGGTGCGACTGGCTATGATCCAAAATTAGGCGATGGCGCCGGTTTGCTCATGCAAATGCCCGATGCCTTCATGCGTAAAGAAGCCGCTAAATTAGGCATTACTTTGCCGGCAGCGGGCCAATACGCGGTGGCTAACGTGTTCTTACCGCAATCAGCGGAAAACTGTCAGGCCTGCGTCAGCCTGATTGCTAAGATAGTCGCAGAAGAAAAACAAAACTTGCTAGGCTGGCGCGATACGCCGGTCAACAACAGCAACATAGCCCAAGCCGCACGTGATGTTGAGCCGACTATGCGCCAATTAATCATAGGCGCTACGGACGCAGACCAAACGGTGTTTGAGCGTAAATTATTCGTCATCCGTAAGCGCATTGAGCACGCAGTTCGTGCGCTTAATTTGCAAGACAAAGCCACCTTCTACATCCCTTCGTTATCCTCTCGCACCATCGTCTACAAAGGCATGTTGCTGGCCAATGAAGTGGGCGTGTATTACCAAGATTTAAACGACGAAACGTTGGTGTCGGCTTTAGCCCTGGTGCACCAACGCTTTTCTACCAACACCTTCCCTGCTTGGGATTTAGCGCACCCTTTCCGCATGATTGCGCACAACGGGGAAATCAATACCGTACAAGGTAACGTCAATTGGATGGCCGCGCGTCACGAAACCATGAAGTCCAGCGTGATCGGTGAAGATTTAGAAAAATTATGGCCATTGATTGTGGACGGCCAGTCCGATTCTGCTTGTTTTGATAACTGCCTAGAGTTGCTAGTGGCCGGCGGTTATTCCTTGCCGCATGCCATGATGATGTTGATTCCAGAAGCCTGGAGCAACAACAGTTTGATGGATCAAGAGCGCCGTGCTTTTTACGAATACCATGCTGCTTTGATGGAGCCATGGGATGGCCCAGCCGCCGTCGCGTTCACCGATGGCCGCATGATAGGCGCCACCTTGGATCGCAACGGTTTGCGTCCTGCGCGTTACCTAGTGACCGAAGACGATTTGGTGATGATGGCCTCGGAAATGGGCGTGCTGACTTTCCCACAAGAAAAAATCGTAAAAAAATGGCGCTTAGAGCCGGGCAAAATGTTGTTAATCGACATGGAGCAAGGCCGCATCATAGGCGATGCTGAAGTCAAAAATACCTTGGCGACGGCCAAACCTTACAAGCAATGGCTAGAAAAAACGCGTTATTTCTTAAGCGACATGCCAAAAGTAGACGCCAAGTTAGCCATGGCAGCCAATTTGTTGGATACCCAACAAGCGTTTGGTTACACCCAAGAAGACATCAAATTCGTCATGCAGCCCATGGTGGAAAATGGCGAGGAAGGCTCGGGTTCCATGGGCAACGATGCGGCTTTGCCGGTGTTGTCGGTTAAACCAAAATTACTTTATAACTACTTCAAACAGTTGTTCGCGCAAGTGACCAACCCGCCTATTGATCCGATTCGTGAAGAGTTGGTGATGTCTTTGGTGACCTTTATCGGTCCTAAGCCGAATTTATTAGGGGTGGACCTAGACTACCCGCCCATGCGTTTAGAAGCCGCTCAACCGGTGCTCACCTTGGACGAGCTGGAACAGTTGAAAGCCATCGCGACCTTTACGCAAAACCAATATAAATCCATCGTGTTGGACATCACTTATCCGCTATCACAGGGTAAGGCTGGCATGGCTAAAGCCGTGGCTGGCATTACCAGTGCCGCAGAAAAAGCCGTGCATGATGGCTACAATATTTTGATTCTGTCTGATCGAGGCGTGAGCGCCGATCGCATGGCAATCCCAGCTTTATTAGCTTGTTCTGCCACACATGAGCATTTGGTAAAAACCGGTTTACGCACCAGCGCAGGCTTGGTTGTGGACACCGGATCGGCACGCGAAGTGCACCATTTTGCTTTATTGGCTGGTTACGGCGCGGAAGCGGTTTGCCCTTGGTTAGCCTTTGAAACCATCAAGCACATGGACGTAAAAGATAGCCAAGAAGCGGCTAAAAAGTTTGTTAAAGCCATAGGCAAAGGCTTGTATAAAGTCATGTCTAAAATGGGTATTTCCACTTACCAATCTTACTGTGGCGCACAAATATTTGAAGCCATCGGCCTAAATAGCGCCTTTGTTAATCAGTACTTCACTGGCACCACCACCAACATTGAGGGCATAGGCTTGGCGCAAGTGGCGGAAGAGGCCGAGCGCTTGCATACGGCAGCCTTTGGCGACGACCCAGTATTGGCTACGCATTTGGATGCCGGTGGCGAGTATGCTTTCCGCGTGCGCGGTGAAGAGCACATGTGGACGCCGGATTCGATTGCTAAATTGCAACATGCCACTCGCACCAATTCAGCCGACACATACAAAGAATACGCCAAGTTAATCAACGATCAAACGCGTCGTCACATGACCTTGCGCGGTTTATTTGAAATTAAATCGGTGGGCGCGGCGATTCCTTTAGACAAAGTTGAGCCAGCGAAAGAGATCGTCAAACGCTTTGCTACTGGTGCCATGTCATTGGGTTCGATTTCGACTGAAGCGCACGCAACCTTGGCGATTGCCATGAACCGCATAGGCGGTAAATCCAACACTGGGGAAGGCGGCGAAGACGCCAAGCGGTTTATCCCAGTAGCCAGTGCCACCAGCATGGCCAATGTCATAGGCAGCGACAGAATAGTCAAAGACATCGCCTTGCAAGCCGGCGATTCCATGCGCTCTAGCATCAAACAAGTGGCGTCTGGTCGCTTTGGCGTGACTGCTGAATACTTGGCTTCGGCCGATCAGATACAAATCAAAATGGCGCAAGGCGCTAAGCCTGGCGAAGGCGGCCAATTACCTGGCCATAAAGTCAGCGAGTACATCGCTAAATTGCGTTTCTCTGTGCCTGGCGTGGGATTGATTTCACCGCCACCGCACCACGATATTTATTCGATTGAAGATTTGGCGCAACTGATACACGACCTTAAAAACGCCAATCCTAAAGCATCCATTTCCGTCAAATTAGTCGCTGAAACCGGTGTGGGTACGGTGGCAGCCGGTGTGGCCAAAGCCAAATCGGATCACATTGTGATTGCTGGCCATGACGGCGGCACCGGTGCATCGCCAATTTCATCGGTGAAGCATGCCGGTGGACCTTGGGAAATAGGCTTGGCTGAAACACAGCAAACATTGGTGCTCAATCAATTGCGCGGCCGCGTGATCTTGCAGGTAGACGGTCAAATTAAAACCGGCCGTGACGTCGTAATAGGCGCCTTGTTGGGTGCCGATGAGTTTGGTTTTGCCACCGCACCGCTAGTGGTAGAAGGCTGCATCATGATGCGAAAATGCCATTTGAATACTTGCCCAGTCGGTGTGGCCACGCAAGACCCAGAGTTGCGTAAACGCTTTACCGGACAGCCTGAACACGTGGTGAATTACTTCTTCTTTGTGGCTGAAGAAGTGCGTGAATTAATGGCCTCGATAGGCGTGGCGAAGTTTGACGATTTAATCGGCCGTGCCGATTTGCTAGACATGCAAGCCGGTATAGAGCATTGGAAAATCAACGGTTTGGATTTCAGTAAAGTGTTCCATTTGCCAGCCATGCCAGTAGACGTGTCACGTAAACACAATGACGTGCAAGATCACGGCTTGATCCATGCGCTAGACAATAAGCTGGTGGCCATGGCCAAGCCGGCATTGGAAGAGGGTAAAAAAGTCGTGTTGGACGTGCCGATCTCCAATACCAACCGTACTGTGGGCACCATGTTGTCTAATCAAATTGCCACCCGTTTTGGTCACGCTGGTTTGCCCGATGACAGCATACACATCAATTTTAATGGTACCTCGGGCCAAAGCTTTGCTGCTTTCTTAGCTAAAGGCATCACCTTTGAATTAAGCGGCGAAGGCAACGACTACGTCGGAAAAGGGTTATGCGGCGGACGCATCATCATTAAACCGCCGGTCGCCTTTGGTGGCCTAGCGCACGAAAACATCATAGTCGGTAACACCGTTATGTACGGCGC
Source organism: Pseudomonadota bacterium (assembly GCA_041172285.1). GTDB lineage: Bacteria > Pseudomonadota > Gammaproteobacteria > Burkholderiales > Methylophilaceae > Methylotenera. The sequence goes on along the minus strand of JBEDKJ010000118.1, from coordinate 3,661 downwards.
GACCACCGGTGAAAGCTATTTTAGAGGCGTGGCCGGTGAGCGTTTCTGTGTGCGCAATTCCGGCGCCACGGCCGTGGTCGAAGGCGTGGGTAACCACGGTTGCGAATACATGACTGGCGGTACCGTCGTGGTATTGGGCGTCACCGGACAAAACTTTGCCGCCGGTATGAGTGGCGGCGTGGCCTATGTCTATGATGAAGACGGCTTGTTTGCTAAACGTTGCAACATGAGCATGGTCGCCTTAGAAATAGTGGAAGCAGCCGATGCCGCTGTGGGTAAAGTGCAGCATTTAAATCAGCCGGACGAAGTCACACTCAAAACGTTGATAGAAAAGCATGCGAACTATACCGGTAGTGTGCGAGCCCAAGCCTTGTTGGCCGATTGGGCTACGTCAAGAAGCAAATTTGTGAAAGTCATGCCGATTGAATACAAGCGCGCATTGACTGAATTGGCTGCCGCTTCGGCAAAGCAAGCTGCATAAAAGCATAATAGGATAAAGGTTTTAGTATGGGCAAAGTAACGGGTTTTATGGAATACAACAGGCTGAGCGAGGCAAATTTGCCTGTGGCTGAGCGCGTTAAAAACTACAAAGAATTTGTTTTGCATTTGAGCGACGATCAAGCCAAGCAACAGGGTGCGCGTTGCATGGATTGCGGTATTCCTTTTTGCACCAGCGGTTGCCCAGTGAATAACATCATTCCTGATTTCAACGATCTGGTATATCAGCAAGATTGGAAATCCGCGATTGATGTGTTGCACAGCACCAATAACTTTCCTGAATTCACCGGTCGTATTTGCCCGGCTCCATGTGAAGCAGCCTGCACGCTAAACATCAATGCGGATGCGGTGGGCATTAAATCCATAGAGCACGCGATCATTGATAAAGCCTGGGAAAACGATTGGGTTAAACCGCAAATTGCCAGCCATAAAACCGGCAAAAAAGTCGCCATCGTGGGTTCCGGCCCAGCCGGTATGGCGGCGGCGCAGCAGTTAGCTCGAGTGGGTCACAGCGTAGTGGTATTAGAAAAAAACAGCCGTATTGGCGGCTTGTTACGCTACGGTATTCCTGATTTTAAAATGGAAAAAAGCCACATCGACAGACGCATGGCGCAGATGCAAGCTGAAGGCGTGGAATTCCGCGTGAATCAGCACGTAGGCGAAAACGTGAAAGCCGATGATTTACTGGCAGAATTTGATGCCGTTATCTTAGCCGGGGGTGCCGAGCACCCACGTGACCTGCCGGTCACCGGCCGCGATTTAGACGGCGTCATGTACGCCATGGACTTCCTGACCCCACAAAATCAAGTGGTGGCTGGCGACACGGTGCCCAATCAAGTGATGGCAACCAACAAGCACGTGGTGGTGATAGGCGGTGGCGATACCGGCTCCGATTGCGTAGGCACATCCAATCGTCATGGCGCCGCCTCCATCACCCAGTTTGAATTGATGCCTCAACCACCCGAGCAAGAAGATAAACAAATGGTCTGGCCAAATTGGCCTTTAAAAATGCGCACTTCCAGTTCGCATGAAGAAGGCGCAAACCGCGATTGGTCTATCACCACTAAAGCCTTAATAGGCGAAAACGGTAAAGTGGTAGGCCTGACTGGTGCCAAAGTGCAATGGCAAGACGGCAAAATGCAAGAGGTGCCGAACACCGAATTCACCATCAAAGCCGATTTGGTCTTATTGGCCATGGGTTTTGTTTCACCCATACAAAAATTACTCGATGCCTTTGCCGTAGAAAAAGACAGCCGTGGCAATGCTAAAGCCAGCACCGAAGGCTTAGACAGTTACAAAACCAGCAAAGCCAAAGTGTTTGCTGCAGGCGACGTTCGTCGTGGTCAATCTCTGGTGGTTTGGGCCATACGTGAAGGCCGTCAGGCTGCGCGTGCCGTCGATGAGTTCTTAATGGGCAGTTCTACGCTACCTAGATAATCAAACGCTACACCACAAAGGCACGCGGACAATTGCTTAGCAGCGCTGTCTGCGTGGTTAAACATGAGTCCATTGAAAAACGATAATTTCTTGCGCGCCTTAATGCGTCAGCCCACCGATTACACGCCAGTGTGGATGATGCGCCAAGCCGGTCGTTACTTACCTGAGTACCGTGAAAGTCGTAAAACCGCTGGCAGTTTTTTGCAGCTCTGTAAAAACCCGGGTTTTGCCACTGAAGTGACCATGCAACCCTTGGATCGCTACCCGCTATTGGATGCCGCCATTTTGTTTTCAGACATCTTGACCGTGCCCGATGCCATGGGATTGGGTTTGTATTTTGAAGAGGGCGAAGGCCCAAAATTCGAACGCACTTTGCGTGAAGAAGCGGACATAAAAAAATTGGTCGTGCCCGACATGGCCGATTTGCATTACGTCTTCGATGCCGTGGCGCAAATCCGCAAAACACTGGATGGTCGTCTGCCGCTGATAGGCTTTTCTGGCAGTCCCTGGACCTTAGCGACCTATATGGTCGAAGGCAAAGGCGGCACCGACTTCTTAAACATCAAAAAAATGGCTTATGCCAGACCGGATTTATTGCATCGCATTTTAGACATCACGACTCAAACCGTGACGCAATATCTCAATGCCCAAATTCTTGCTGGCGCCCAAGCCGTCATGATTTTTGATTCATGGGGCGGCGCTTTGGCGCACGATGCTTATAGCGAATTTTCCCTTAATTACATGCAAAAAATCGTGTCAGGCTTAATTAAAAGCAACGACGGTCGTCCGGTCCCCAGCATTGTGTTTACCAAGGGCGGCGCCTTATGGTTAGAAGCACAAGCCGAGATAGGTGCCGATGCATTGGGTCTGGATTGGGCTGTGGACATAGGTCAGGCGCGTCAGCGTGTGGGTCATAAAGTCGCCTTGCAGGGCAATTTAGATCCGGCCATATTGTTATCGACCCCTGACGCCATAGCCAAGCAAGTGGCCAAGGTGTTGGCCAGCTATGGCAGTGGCCATGGCCACGTGTTTAATTTGGGGCACGGCATCACGCAGTGGACGCCACCAGAAAATGCAGCGGCCATGTTAGAGGCGGTTCGATTACACAGTCAGCCCTATCACCAATAATAAAAACCCCGCATGCGGGGTTTTTTATTGGAAGCGTACACTGCAAACTAGTCGATTAAATGATAAAAAGACCAAGCCAAGTTAAGAAAGGCCAATGCAATCAAGGTATGAAAGGTGAATTTCATGCCCAATACTCTTTTTGAAAAATTTGGCGATGTTTGATTAATGCCTAGCGCATGAAACACGCGACCAATAATGAGAGTCAGGCCGGGAATAAGCACCAGCCACCAAGGTGCGCCATTTACTTCCAAGCAAGCTATCAGAATGAGGCCGGTCGGCACGTATTCAGTAAAATTAGCTTGGGCGCGAATGGCTCTTTCTAGAGCATCGTTACCACCGCTACCAAGGCTAACTTTGTTTTCTCTTCTTAAACTAATCACGGCAAAAGATAGCTTAATTAAGATTAAGCTAAGCAATGCGGCAACGATGGCGGTAATTAATAGCATGCTTTATTTCAAGCTCATGCGGCTCATGGTGTCATCTTTGTCGATGAATTTATGTTTTAGTGCACCAAGTAAATGTATGCCTATCAACACCAATAAAACGATACCAACGAACTCATGCGTGCATTCAAAAAAATCGCGTACCGGCTTGTTGT
>JBEDKJ010000117.1:0-27602 GCA_041172285.1 Pseudomonadota bacterium | reverse complement strand
GAAAAGCTGGATTCTTCTTTTTTCGCAACGGCCGCTTCTTCGGCAAAGGCTGCTGATGACACAGCAAATGCACTTAACACTGCTAGTGATACTAATGATTTACGCATGGTATTTCTCCTTGATTAATATTTAGAATAAACAAAGCTATTCGGGGATATATAAGCAATTGCCATGCCAACTATTTTTTTGTTTAAATTCAACGACCTAATGCTAATCACTAATATGCCGGGCCATTACTTCGCTTGTTAAAACCTGCTAATATGGTAACCAGATACAAGGAGCCGCCATGTTTAACTCAGAAAAATTAAATGAAATATCCAATAAAATCAAAGAGGTAGTTCAAGACTCCCCCTTGGGTGATGCGGAAAAAAACCTGCACGCACTATTAAAGAGCGTGTTCACCAAAATGGAGCTGGTCTCCCGCGAAGAATTTGATGTGCAAGCAGCAGTGTTACGCAGCACTCGCGAAAAGCTGGATGGATTAGAAAAACAATTAACTGAATTGACCCAGCAGCACCGCTAGCGTGCCTCATTCCAGCCTCGCTGTCGTTCACAGTCGCGCATTAAGCGGTATGGATGCGCCGGCCGTGGCGGTGGAGGTACACCTAGCCAATGGCTTACCCAGCTTTACCATAGTCGGTTTGGCTGAAACCGAGGTTAAAGAAAGCAAAGACCGGGTTCGCGCCGCCCTTCAAACCGCACAATTTGAATTCCCCGCACGCCGTATCACGGTTAACCTAGCGCCGGCCGACCTACCAAAAGAAAGCGGTCGATACGACCTGCCCATTGCCCTAGGCATACTCGCCGCATCTGGCCAAATACCCAGCACCGATTTAGAAAACTATGAATTTGCCGGCGAGTTGGCATTGACCGGCGAACTGAGACCCGTGCGCGGCGCTTTAGCCATGACTTCAAGCATAATGGCAGCGCCAGCCACGCAGGCCACGCCACAAAAACGGGCGTTTATCCTGCCTCAAAGCAGTGCAGCCGAGGCAGCTTTGGTGCGCGGTGCCATCATTTACCCAGCCAACAGCTTGTTAGCCGTGTGTGCGCACTTAAGCGGGCACACGCTATTAAGCCAATTGGACGCAATAACCCATACCCGCAAACCAGACTACCCGGATTTTAGTGAGGTGAAAGCGCAAAGCCTGGCTAAACGCGCCCTAGAAATTGCCGCTGCAGGCGGCCACAGCGTCCTCTTATGCGGCCCGCCTGGCACAGGAAAAAGCATGTTGGCGAGCCGTTTTGTTGGCATCTTGCCGGCCATGACCGAACAAGAAGCCTTGAATTCGGCAGCCATCTTATCTTTAAATGGGGTGGTCGCCTTAGAAAACTGGATGCGTAGGCCTTATCGCAACCCCCATCACACGGCCTCAGCGGTAGCATTGGTTGGCGGTGGCAGCGTGCCTAGGCCAGGCGAAATCAGCTTGGCGCATCATGGCGTGTTATTTTTGGACGAATTACCTGAATTTGATCGCAAGGTCTTGGAGGTGTTGCGCGAGCCACTGGAGAGCGGTCGCATCGTCATCTCGCGCGCTGCTCGCCAAGCGGAATTTCCAGCCGACTTCCAATTAATTGCCGCCATGAACCCTTGCCCGTGCGGTTATTTAGGCCACCCCAATCAGTCTTGCCGCTGCACGCCGGATCAAATTGCGCGTTACCGAGGCAAGCTATCTGGGCCCTTATTGGACCGCATTGATTTGCACATAGACGTGCCGGCGCTCACCGAGGACGAACTGCTAAAGGCCAGCGTTAGTGAACACTCACAAGCCATCCAAGCCAGAGTGGAAAAGGCCAGAGCCAAACAAATGCACAGACAAGGCAAAGCCAACCACTTGCTCAACAACCCGGAAATGGAACGCCATTGCGCCATCAATGAGGCGGGTGCCAGCTTGCTAAAAACCGCCATGGCGCGCCTTAATTTATCCGCCCGGGCTTACCACCGTATTTTAAAAGTGGCACGCAGCATAGCCGACTTGGCCGATCAGCCTCATATCCAAGCGGGGCATTTAGCCGAGGCCATTCAATACCGCAGGCACGGCAATTAAACTAGCAAGCATGGACGGCAAAACCGGCTTGGCCGATGATATAATGCCGCATCCATACAACTTGCCATTTAACCATGTCGCACAACCCCGTCTCGGTCACCGAGAACACCCTTAGAGATTTACTAGCTGAGCGCATTCTGATTTTAGACGGCGCCATGGGCACCATGATTCAGCAATACAAGCTGAGTGAGGCGGATTACCGTGGGACGCGTTTTGCCGATTTCAAGGCTCCCAGTGGCGAGCGCGAGTTGTTTGTCAAAGGCAATAACGAGCTGCTAACTTTGACCCAGCCGCACGTTATTCAAGAAATCCACGAGCAGTACTTGGCCGCCGGTGCCGACATCATAGAAACCAATACCTTTGGCGCCACCAGTGTCGCTCAAGAAGACTACCACATGGCCCATTTGGTGCACGAGATGAATGTGCAAGCTGCCAAATTAGCCAAGGCTGCCTGTTTAAAATACAGCACCCTAGACAAACCGCGCTTTGTGGCCGGCACCTTGGGACCCACCCCTAAGACTGCCAGCATTTCACCGGACGTGAACGACCCGGCCGCACGCAATATCCGCTTTGATGACTTGGTGACGGCTTATTTGGAGCAAACGCGCGCTTTGGTGGAAGGCGGCGCAGACATCCTGATGGTGGAAACCATATTTGATACCTTGAACTGCAAGGCCGCCTTGTTTGCCTTAGACCAGTTCTTTGAAGAATCCGGCTTGCGTTTCCCTATCATGATTTCTGGCACGGTCACCGACGCCTCAGGGCGCATTTTGTCTGGGCAAACCGTGACGGCATTTTGGCATTCAGTACGCCATGCTAAGCCGCTGACCATAGGCCTGAATTGCGCACTAGGGGCGACACTGATGCGACCCTATGTGGAAGAGCTATCCAACGTCGCCGATACCTTTGTCTGCATTTATCCCAATGCCGGCCTGCCCAACCCGATGTCGGACACCGGCTTTGATGAAACCCCGGACGTGACTTCCAGCCTGGTTAAAGAGTTTGCCGAGAGCGGCTTTTTAAATATCGCTGGCGGCTGTTGCGGCACCACGCCCGCGCACATACAAGCGATACACCAAGCTATTAAAGCCATCAAGCCGCGCCAAGTGCCAACCTTGCCTATCAGCTTAAAACTGTCTGGGCTAGAACCGTTTGTGGTTAACGACGACTCCTTATTTGTCAACGTCGGCGAACGCACCAACGTCACTGGTAGCAAAGCGTTTGCGCGCATGATCATCAACGAGCAATACGACGAAGCCTTATCGGTGGCACGCCAACAAGTGGAAAACGGCGCGCAAGTGATAGACATCAACATGGACGAAGGCATGTTGGATGCGGTCAAAGCCATGACGCATTTTTTAAACTTAATCGCCTCCGAGCCTGACATTGCGCGCGTGCCCATCATGATAGATTCGAGCAAATGGGCCGTCATAGAAGCCGGTTTGAAGTGCGTGCAAGGCAAAGCCATCGTCAACTCCATTTCCATGAAAGAGGGCGAGGCGGAATTTTTACGTCAAGCTAAACTTTGCCAACGATATGGCGCGGCGGTCATTGTCATGGCCTTTGATGAAAAAGGTCAGGCTGACACCTTTGCCCGTAAAACAGAAATTTGCCAACGCGCTTACGCTTTATTGGTAGGCATGGGTTTCCCTGCTGAAGACATTATTTTTGACCCGAACATTTTCGCCATCGCCACCGGCATAGAAGAGCACAACAATTACGCGGTCGACTTCATAGAAGCCACGCGCTGGATTAAACAAAATCTGCCGCACGCCAAAATTTCTGGCGGCGTATCCAATGTCAGCTTCAGCTTTAGGGGCAACGACCCAGCGCGTGAAGCCATACACACGGTCTTTTTATACCACGCCATTCAAGCGGGCATGACCATGGGCATCGTCAATGCCGGCATGATGGGCGTCTACGACGACCTACCAGAAGAATTGCGCACACGGGTTGAAGACGTGGTGCTTAACCGCCCTATAGACCCAAACAACCCCTTGGCCGCTACCGAGCGCATGATAGAAATAGCCGGCACCTTGGTTGCTGGCGGCAAAAAAGAAGCCGCCACGCTGGAATGGCGCGGCACCCCCGAGTCCCCCACGCCAGTGGCGAAACGCTTAAGCCATGCCATGGTGCACGGCATCACCGAGTTCATCGTCGAGGACACCGAAGAAGCCCGCGCCGCCATTGCTGAAGCTGGCGGGCGGCCAATACACGTTATTGAAGGGCCATTGATGGACGGCATGAACGTGGTCGGCGATTTGTTTGGCCAAGGCAAAATGTTCTTACCGCAAGTAGTCAAGTCGGCACGGGTCATGAAACAAGCGGTGGCGCATTTAATTCCATACATAGAAGCGGAGAAAGTCGCCGATGAAAAACGCACCGGTCAGTTGGCCAAACCCAAAGGCAAAATGGTCATCGCTACCGTAAAAGGCGACGTGCACGACATAGGCAAAAACATCGTGTCAGTGGTCTTGCAGTGCAACAACTTTGAAGTGGTTAATATGGGCGTCATGGTGCCGGCGGCAGAAATTTTAGCCATGGCTAAAGCCGAAAATGCCGACATCATAGGCTTGTCTGGCTTGATTACGCCGTCTTTAGAAGAGATGACCTACATCGCCAAAGAAATGCAGCGCGACCCCTATTTCAAAGCCTTGAAAATGCCATTGTTGATAGGCGGCGCCACCACCTCACGGGCGCACACGGCGGTGAAAATTGCCCCGCATTACGACGGCCCGATTATTTACGTGGCCGACGCCTCGCGCTCGGTCTCGGTGATGCAGTCCTTACTCACGGTGGAGAGTCGCGACGCCTACATAGCCGAAGTGGCGGCTGATTACGAGAAAGCCCGTCAACAGCATGCCATTAAAAAGGGCACGCCCATGCTAACCTTGGCCGACGCCCGTGCCAACAAAGCCAAACTGTCGTTTAGCGGCAGCCATGCGCCGGTGAAACCGAAGTTCATTGGCCGGCGTGAAATTAAAAACGCCGATCTCAGCGTGATCGCCCAATACATCGATTGGACGCCGTTCTTTCAAACCTGGGATTTAGCCGGATTCTACCCAGCCATACTGACCGACGAAGTGGTGGGGCAAACCGCCAGCAAATTGTTTGCTGAAGCCCAAGCCATGCTGAAAAAAATCATAGACGGCCGTTGGTTAAGCGCCAATGGCGTGATCGCTTTGCTGCCAGCCAACACGGTGAACGACGACGACATTGAAATTTACAGTGACGAGAGTCGTCAGCAAGTCGCGTTTACCTATTACGGCATGCGCCAGCAAACCGTCAAGCCGGTGATAGACGGTGTGGCCCGTCCTAACCAATGTTTAGCCGACTTCATTGCGCCTAAGGCCACCCCGGATTACATCGGTTTATTCGCCGTCACCGCAGGCTTGGGCATAGAAAAACGCATCAAGCAATTCGAAGATGCGCACGACGATTACAGCAGCATATTACTTAAAGCCTTAGCCGATCGCTTGGCCGAAGCCTTTGCCGAGTATTTGCATGAGCGCGTGCGGGTGGACTTCTGGGGTTACGCGGCCAATGAAAAATTGGATAAAGCCGCCCTCATCAAAGAGCAATACCAAGGCATTAGGCCTGCGCCCGGCTACCCGGCTTGCCCAGACCACACGGTTAAACCGGACGTATTCCAAGTCCTGCAATGCGACAGCATAGGCATGCATCTAACCGAATCGTTTGCCATGACCCCAGGCGCAGCGGTATCCGGCTTTTACTTTGCGCACAGTGAGGCCAAGTATTTCAGCGTGGATAAAATCGGCGAGGACCAATTGCTGGACATGGCCAAGCGCCGCGGCCTAACAAAAGACTATTTAGCGCGCTGGTTGGCGCCAAACTTGAGCTAAGGGGGTCTGGCTATGCACATTCATATCTTAGGCATTTGTGGCACCTTTATGGGCGGCATAGCCGTGTTAGCCAAACAAGCCGGGCATAAAGTGACCGGTTGCGACGCCAATGTTTACCCTCCCATGAGCACGCAATTGGAAGCGCAAGGCATAGAGCTGATTACCGGTTTTGACCCTAGCCAAACCGAGCTCAAGCCGGACGTCTACGTCATAGGCAACGTCATCAGCCGCGGCAACCCTTTAATGGAAGAAATCCTCAACCGTGGCCTGCCCTATATTTCTGGCCCGCAATGGTTGGCGGAAAACGTCTTGCAAGGCAAATGGGTATTGGCCGTGGCCGGCACCCATGGCAAAACCACCACCAGCTCCATGCTGGCATGGATCTTAGAATACGCGGGGCTGGCGCCGGGCTTTTTGATTGGTGGCGTGCCACAAAACTTTGCCGTTTCCGCGCGCTTGCCGCAAGCACCGAAACAAGACCAAAAAAGCCTGTCACCCTTCTTTGTGATTGAAGCGGACGAATACGACACGGCTTTTTTTGATAAACGCTCCAAGTTTGTGCACTACCACCCGCGCACCGCCGTGTTAAATAACCTCGAGTTTGACCATGCCGACATCTTTGATGACTTGGCCGCCATAGAAAAGCAATTTCACCATTTGGTCCGCACCGTGCCGCAAGCCGGCTTAGTCGTGAGCAATGGCTTGGAAGGCAGTTTGCAACGGGTTATCGCTAAAGGCTGCTGGACGCCGGTGGAACAATTCGGCTCGGACAGCGATTGGCAAGCAGCCAACCCACAGAGCAACGGCAGTTTTGACGTGTTGTTTGCCGGCGAACGGCAAGGCCACGTGGCATGGGATTTATTGGGCGCACACAATCGCATGAACGCCCTGGCCAGCATTGCGGCAGCCCGCCATGTCGGCGTGTCGGTAACGGTCGCCATCGAGGCCTTAACGCAATTTAAAAATGTAAAACGCCGCATGGAAATTCGCGGTGAAGTGCATGACGTGACGGTCTACGACGACTTTGCCCATCACCCGACAGCCATCACCACCACCGTGGCCGGTTTACGCAGCAAAGTTGGCAAGGCACGCATTTTGGCGGTACTGGAGCCACGCTCGAACACCATGAAATTAGGCGTCATGAAAAACGCTTTGCCGGCCAGCTTAAGTGAAGCAGACTTGGTATTTTGTTACGGTGCCGATTTAGGTTGGGATGCCAGCGCCGCATTGGCACCGATACAGCATAAGTCAAAAGTCTTCGATGACTTAGGCGCCATGGTCAGCGCTATCGTAGCAGCAGCGGAGAGCGGTGACTCGGTATTGGTCATGAGTAACGGTGGCTTTGGCGGGGTGCACCAAAAAATACTGGATGCGCTCACATTAAAATTCAGCGCCGAGTAGTTCTTTGTTTACTCGCGTGCGTGAAAAATTCAAGGCCATGCCGCTAATACGCACGGCTGTTTATGTGTCCGTGCTCATACACGTGATTTTAATCAGCGTGCACTTTAGTCCCGATTTAAAAAAGATGGCCGACAGCATGCCGGTACTGGACGTCAGGCTAGTGAATGCCAAAACCCACAGCAAACCACAAAAAGCCGATGTCTTGGCACAAGCCAATCTGGATCGAGGCGGAAACACTAACCAAAACCGAAAAATGCAATCCGCATTAGCCGCCAGCAGTCAGCGCCAAGCCGCGCTTCAGGCACAAGAAAAAAACCAAGCAGGCGGCCAAGCGGCGCCGCAAAAAGCCGCACAGAGCCAAGCACAAAAACGCGTGGCCAGCTTAGAAAAACAAGCGCGAGAATTAATGACGCAATTGCAAGCCAGCAAAGCCGTGGAGACGCAACCAGCGCAAAAAGCCAGCGCACAAGAAGTGCAAACAGGCCAACAAAGCAATCCCACTCACCCCATCGATGTGCACGACATGGCCTCAGCGGCCATGGAAATGGACAGACTGGAAGCACTGATCGCCAAGCAACAAGACGTCTACCAAAAACGACCTAAACGTAAATTCATAGGCGCCAGAACCAAGGAATACAAATACGCTTTATACGTTGAAGCGTGGCGGCAAAAAGTAGAAAAAATAGGCAACCTAAATTACCCGGAAGCGGCCAGAAACTTAAAGTTATACGGGCAATTGCAGATGACGGTATCGATTAATGCCGACGGCAGCATAGAATCCATAGAGCTAAACCGGAGCTCTGGGCACAAATTGCTGGACGAAGCGGCCAAGCACATTGTTGAACTGGCTGCGCCATACGCGCGCTTCCCTGATGACGTGCAAAGCGAGATCGATATATTGAGCATCACCCGCACTTGGACCTTCACCAAAGAAGACAGCCTTGCCAGTGGGGACTAAAGCCTTATATAGTTAAGCCTTACCCACCTAAAGCACCCACCACCATGAGCCACTTTCAACACCACGTTTTTTTCTGTTTAAACCAACGCGAAGCCGGTGCCGCCTGTTGCATGGACAAAGGCGCGGAAGCCGCGTTTGACTACATGAAAGCACGGGTGAAAAGTTTGGGTTTAAGTGGCGAGAGTCAGGTGCGCATTAACCGCGCCGGCTGCTTGGATAGGTGCGAAGCCGGTCCTTTGATGGTGATTTACCCGCAAGCGATTTGGTACAGTTTCATCGATAATGACGACATCGACGAGATCATAGACTCGCACTTAATGCAGGGCAAAGTAGTGCAACGTTTAGTCGTGGATTAAACCGATTTGAAGAAGCCGACTTTAAGAGGCCGCCAACATACGTTCTAAAGTCAATTTAGCCAGCTTGGCTTCGTGTTCAGGCACTTTAATTTGATTGACCACTTGGCCTTGCAGCAAATTCTCTAACACCCAAGCCAAATGCTGTGGATCGATTCTGGCCATGGTGGAACACTCGCACACCACGTGGCTCATGAATTGCACCAATTTACCTTGCGGCTTCATTTGCTCGGCCAATCGGTTAACCAAATTCAGCTCGGTGCCCACTAACCATTTGGAATTAGCCGGCGCTTCACTGACGGTTTTCAGTATGTACTCGGTGGAGCCGACAAAATCCGAATTCAAGCACACTTCATAAGGCGCTTCCGGGTGCGAGATGACGAAACCATCGGGGTGGGCCGCTCGGAAGTGCGTGATATTTTGTAAGCGGAACATTTGATGAACCGCGCAGTGGCCCTTCCATAACAAGATTTTTGCATTTTTAATTTGCGCTTCAGTCAGCCCACCCATAGGCAAATCCGGGTTCCAAACCGGCATTTGTTCGAGTGGAATACCCATTTGATGGCCAGACCAGCGGCCTAAATTTTGATCGGGGAAAAACAACACTTTTTCACGCTGCTTAAAACTCCACTCTAAAATTTTAGGCGCATTGGTGCTGGTGCAAACTATGCCGCCGTGCTCACCACAAAAGGCTTTTAAATCGGCAGCGGAATTAATGTAGGTTACGGGCGTGATGGCTTCATCAAAATTCAATACTTTATTCAGCTCACGGTAACTGCGCTCGACTTTAGCTAGGTTGGCCATGTCGGCCATGGAGCAACCGGCGGCCAGGTCTGGCAAGATAGCAATCTGCTCTGGACGGCTCAAGATATCCGCCACTTCCGCCATGAAATGCACGCCCAAAAAGACGATGTACTCGGCATCCAAACTTTCGCAATAACGCGATAGCTTGAGCGAATCGCCGGTGTAATCGGCATGCCTATACACGCTTTCGTTTTGATAATGGTGACCCAAAATAACCAAGCGTTTGCCTAAGGCTTGCTTGGCGGCAATAATGCGCTGCTGGCAATCCTCGTCTAGACTGGCCTGAAATTTATCAAATTTAATCGCGGATACTTGCATGGTGGTGAGTCGCTATATGGGTTACTAATGTGCTTACTGCATTGCTTAAGAATAAAAACAGGCGCTTATTTTATAACGATAATTGATGACGCTCACCTAATCTTTTTATGGCGTCGACATTGGTCCAAGAAAAAACCCGCTGCGCCGCTTCCCGCCAATCCACCCAAGCGTATTGCAGGTGTTCATCTGGCGCCAACTGGACAGGCAAGGTGCTAGGCAAGACTAAGGCAAACTGGTGCTCGACGTTAGTAGTGACATTCGGCGCATAACGGTAACGCCAATGCGGGTAGATTTCATAGGTATTCGTTACCTGCCAATCTTGCAGCTCATACCGTTCCGCGTGCAAACCGGTTTCTTCGAACACCTCGCGTATCGCAGCCTGCTTAGGCGTCTCACCTGCCTCCAAACTGCCGGTCACCGATTGCCAAAAACCGACTTTATCGGCACGCTCCATAATCAGCACTTGCAAGTCCTCGGTATGGATCAATACCAAAGCGGAAACAGGGGTTTTAAACATGGTTAAGCTATTAATACGGGTAATGAAAGCGCGGCGAACTTAGACTTTTTTGCTGGGCGCCGCAACGAGGTTTTTAGGCAATTGAAACACCACGCTTTCTATGACGCCTTGCAGCTCTGTGACATGCTGCGCACCCATATGTTGCAATTGGCTAATCACCTCTTTGACCAAAACCTCAGGGGCAGAGGCACCGGCAGACACGCCTATTTTCTTCTTGCCTACCAACCACGCCGCATTTAAATAACTGGCGTTATCCACCATGTACGCTTCCACACCTTGCTTTTCAGCGACCTCGCGCAAGCGGTTGGAATTTGAACTGTTTGGAGAACCAACTATGATGACCAAATCGCAATCCTTGGCCATCAATTTGACCGCGTCTTGGCGATTTTGCGTGGCGTAACAAATGTCTTCACTTTTGGGCGCGTGGATATTGGGGTATTTGGCTTTTAAGGCTTCAATCACCGTGGCGGCATCGTCCATGGACAAGGTGGTTTGCGTGACAAAAGCCAATTTTTCTGGATTTTTGACGCTTAATTGCGCGACATCGGCTGGCGTCTCCACCAAATACATGCCTAGACTTTCCTCTGACGCATCCTCATCATCCTCTACTTGCCCCATGGTCCCTTCCACTTCTGGGTGGCCTTTGTGGCCTATCATGATAATTTCCATGCCGGCATTACGCATTTTAGCCACTTCAATGTGCACCTTGGTGACCAAAGGACAGGTTGCATCATAAGCGACCAAGCCACGTGAATCGGCTTCAGCCCGCACTGCTTTGGACACGCCGTGCGCACTAAAAATCACCGTGCTGCCGGTGGGAATTTCGTCCAGGTGTTGGACGAAAATAGCCCCCTTAGCACGCAAGCCATCCACCACGAATTTGTTGTGCACCACCTCGTTACGCACGTAGATGGGGGCGCCAAATTTCTCCAAGGCTTGTTCAACAATAATGATGGCTCTGTCCACACCGGCACAGAAACCTCTGGGATTGGCCAATACGATATCGGCGGATACTTGCATGCTGGCTATACTGTCTGTCATACGCACTTTTATTTGTTAAATTAACTTAAGGTATAATGCACATATTAACCCAACTGCACACGCTTAATGTCACTTTGAACTCGAGTCTGCTTAAAAAAATGAACCCCAGTCCCAGTAAAAATACCGCCACCTTGTTGATCACTTGCCCCGATAGCAAAGGCATTGTTGCCGCCATCGCCGAGTTTCTGTATCAACACAATGCCAATATTTTGCATGCGGACCAACACCAAGATGCAGAAAACAATTTATTCTTGATGCGGGTGGAATGGGATTTGGCGGGCTTTAGCTTGGCGACCCATGACTTTGAAGCGCATTTTACGGCAATTGCTCAGCGCTTTAACATGCAGTGGCAGTTGAATCTGTCACAAAAACCTTTGCGCGTGGCCATCATGGTGTCGCAATACGACCATTGCTTAGCGGATTTATTGCACAGGCACAAAAACGGCGAACTGGCTTGCGAGATACCGCTGATTATCAGCAATCACCGCGATACCGAAGCCTTGGCTAAATTTTACGGTGTGGATTTTCATTACATCGCGGTCACTAAAGACAACAAAGCCGCAGCTGAGGCCGCTCAATTTGCTTTGTTTGATCAATACCAAATTGACCTCATCGTCTTGGCGCGTTACATGCAAATTTTATCGCCGGATTTCGTCGCGCGTTACCCTAAACAAATCATCAATATTCACCACTCTTTCTTGCCGGCTTTCATAGGCGCCAAGCCTTACCATAGGGCATTCGAACGTGGTGTTAAATTGATAGGCGCGACCGCGCATTACGTCACTGAAGTGCTGGATGAAGGACCGATTATTGAGCAAGACATAGACCGCATCTCGCACCGCGATCAAGTGGAAGACTTGATCCAAAAAGGTCGGGATTTGGAGCGCGTGGTGTTATCTAAAGCCGTGCGTTGGCACATCGAAAATCGCATTTTGCTCTACGCAAACAAAACCGTTATTTTTGATTAAGCCTCTATTGGCAAAATTTTCTCTAAGGCGAACAGATCGCTAATCTGCTCGCGCTGGCGAATTAAATGGCAGGCATCGCCATCCACCATCACCTCAGCGGCACGGCCTCTAGTGTTGTAATTGCTGGCCATGCTCATGCCGTAGGCACCGGCCGACATGATCGCCAACACGTCTCCCTCTTGCAGATTTAAGTCTCTATCGTGGCCTAAAAAATCACCGGTTTCGCATACTGGGCCAACGATTTCATAATTGGTAGCCACACCCTCACGCGGCGATACGGCTTGAATATCATGGTAGGCATCGTACAAAGCCGGCCGCATTAAATCGTTCATTGCGGCGTCGACGATGGCAAAATTTTTCGCTTCGGTGTGTTTTAAATACTCCACTTTGGTCAACAGGACGCCAGCGTTCCCTACTAATGCCCGACCTGGCTCAAACACCAATTTAATATCACGACCGGCGATTTTAGCGCGCATGGCTGCCGCATACACACTAAACTCAGGTGGGGTTTCGCCTTGATAAGCAATGCCTATGCCACCACCGGCATCGATGTGTTGCACGGCTATGCCTCTTGCAGCTAAGGCATCCACTAAGGCCAAGACGCGATCAAAGGCATCCAAGAAAGGCGACAGTTCGGTAATTTGCGACCCGATGTGGCAATCCACTCCGTGGATGGCAATACCTGGCATGCTGGCTGCTTGCTCATAAATGCCCAAGGCCTCTTCGTAAGCCACACCAAATTTATTATTTTTTAAACCAGTGGAAATATAAGGGTGGGTTTTGGCATCCACATTGGGGTTGACCCTTAATGAGACCGGCGCCACCTTGCCCATGCTAAGCGCTACTTGATTGAGCCGCTTCAATTCACTGGCCGATTCCACGTTAAAACAAAAGATGCCGGCGTTTAAAGCGGCTTGCATTTCGGCTTCGGTTTTTCCCACGCCAGAAAACACTACTTTTTTCGGGTCGCCACCGGCGGCCAACACACGCGCCAACTCACCACCGGAGACGATATCAAAGCCGGCGCCCAATCGCGCAAATAAATTCAATATAGCCAAGTTTGGGTTGGCTTTAACCGCAAAGCAAACCAAATGCGAGCAATCGGCAAAGCCCGCACTGAAGTTGGTAAACGCCTGCGTGAGCGCGTCTTTGGAATAGACGTAACAAGGGGTGGAAAACTCGCGAGCAACATCGGCTAGGGCGCGTTTTTCCACGTGCAAGTGATTGTTTTTAATGGTAAATGAATTCACGTTGGGCGCTTAAGAAAGTTATAGTAAACGGTGGCTATGGGTTAGTGGTGCTAGGCTGAGGGTACTGCCGCTCGGGAATGTACAAAGGGCCTTTGGTGCCGCAACCGGTTAGAGCAGAAAAAACCAGCGTGGTGAGCAAAAGTGTTACCCTGATTTTTTGCATTACCCAGCCTTTATCTTTAAAAATCCGACTTGGGCTAGTTTAACATAAAGGCCTAGGCAGAGAAATGCCGGCCACGCGCACCGCTTATCGGCTAATTTACACCGGTCATCGTTTCTAGCTAGACTTTGGCCCAAGCCCTATGCAAGATAACGTTGGACCCATTGGAGAATGTTCATGCCTTTTTTAACAAGCAAAACCGCAACAGTAAAGCGTCAGGCCTACCACCAGCAAACAGGCTTCACCCTGATAGAATTGATGATAGTGGTCGCCGTCATAGGCATCTTAGCCGCTATCGCCATTCCCAATTACAGCGATTACATAAAGCGCGGCAAGGCGGCTGAAGCCACCAGCAACTTAGCGACCCTAAGAGTAAAAATGGAGCAGTATTTCCAGGATAATCGCACCTACATTGGGGGAGCATGCAGCCCCACTTCCGGAGCGCAATATTTTACTTACACTTGTAGCGCAGATCCAACTGCCACTGCCTACAACTTAAAAGCCACCGGCAATACAGCCAAAGGCATGGCCAATTTTGAATTCACGCTGGATCAAGATAACACCAAAACTTCTGTATTTGATGGCACGGTTGGGGCGACCTGTTGGCTTACTAAAAAAGGCGGCACGTGTTAACCCTTGCGCCCAAAAAATTAGCCTTGGGTTTTAGCCTGATAGAGCTCATTATCGCCATCGCGATTGTCGGCTTGGTCAGCGCCATTGCCATGCCTAGCTATGCCACGTGGATAAAAAATTCACGGGTGCGCACGGCAGCAGAGTCCATTCAAAGTGGCTTGCAAATTGCGCGGGCACAAGCGGTTAAAAGCAATACCCTGGTGGAATTTAAGCTGGATGCATTATTGAATTCCACATGGGAGATTAATCAATGCTTAAGCACAGACAATTGCAACACCCCCTTACATAAGCGAGCTGCCACGGAGGGATCCTCTACTGAGCTTATTGTCACCGCGACCCCTAGCGCATCAAAAAGAATTTTATTCAATAACCTAGGTTCTGTGGCTGCCAATCCCATCCCATTTACTCAACTGGACATCAGCTTAAGCGGCGCCGATAGACCGCTTAGGGTCACCCTAGGCGTGGGTGGTAACACCCGTCTTTGCGACCCTAAAACCACGCTTGCCGCCACTGACCCAAGGCGGTGCTGACACCATGACTTACCTTAAAGGTAATAAAAAAACACAACAAGGGGTCATCCTTTTGGAGTCCTTGATTGCCATGTTGATTTTTTCCATGGGTATTTTGGCCCTAGTAGGCTTGCAAGCCGCCATGGTCAGCAACACTTCCGATGCAAAATACCGCAGTCTAGCCAGCCACCTAGCGCAACAAAAACTCGGCGAACTTTGGGCCGATCCAAAACACATTGTCGCCACCACCAAACCGTTGGCCTTGGCCGAGCTACCCAATGGCCAATACACCATGAGCCATACTCCCGCCTCAGGCGAAGTGCGCATCACCATCACTTGGCAAGCACCAGGCGACAAGGCAGTCCACAATATCACGACCAACGCGCGCATCAAGGGCGCCATTAAAAATGAATAGGCCCTTAAAAACAAGCCAGTTCAGCCATCTGCAATCTGGCTTTAGCCTAATTGAGGTCATGGTGGGGCTGGTATTGAGCCTGCTAGTGAGCTTGGTCATCATGCAAGTGTTTGCCATGTTTGAAGGGCAAAAACGCAGCAGCTCCGGCTCTGCCGATGCCCAAACCAATGGCAGCATTGCCCTGTATAACCTGCAACGCGACGTGCAATTAGCAGGCTTTGCTTTACCCATCTTTTCTAGTAGCAACTCGCCGCTGCAATGCACCGCATTTGTCCCATCCGGCACCAACATTTCGCCGGTTAGCATTACCGATGGCGGCGCCGAGGCTGGGGCGAGCGACATCCTGACAGTGCGTTACGGCACGTCTGATGCCGGTGGCTCACCCGCCATGATCAGCACGGTTAATTCCGGCAACGAGGTATTGGTGCTCAATAACGCATCCTGCAAGGTGAACGACAGCGTCATTATCAGCAAAGGAACAGACTGCCTATTCATGCAGAATGGCGTCACTAGGCTATCCAACACAACAGGTATTACCCTTAACAAACCAAGCGCTGCCACCATCAACCCGGATGCCAGCTTGTCTTGTTTAGGGGATTGGAAAGCAATCAGCTACAGCATTAATAGCGCCTCGCAATTATCACGCAGTGAAAATGGCCTTGATTCGCCCAATGTAGACGAAATAGTAAATTTGCAAGCGCAATACGGCATTGCTGACCCACCCAATAGCGAGGGCGACAATAACAACACCATAGTGCGGTGGGTTAACGCGACCGGTGAGACATGGAGCACCCCCAACAATGCCAACCGCAAACTCATTAAAGCCATCCGGGTGGCGATCGTGGCACGCAACGGCTTACTGGAAAAGGAAACCGTCAGCTACCCTTGCAGCACGGCACACCCGGGCTTGTGTGCCTGGACCGGCACTAGCGAGAGCCCAGCCCCAACCATCGACCTGTCCAATCGAAGCAACTGGCAACAATACCGGTATCGCGTGTTCACCACCATCATTCCCTTACGCAACGTTGTGTGGGCCAAAGAGGCGCTGGCCATTTAGGTCAACATGATTAAACACCTCTCATCTTTAAAATCCAACTCTCGTCCTGCCAAGCTAGCGGGAGTGGTGCTATTTATCGCCTTGATTGCCTTGATTGTGATGTCTTTAGCGGCGGTAGCATTGATCCGCTCAGTCGACACCAACACCATGATAGCTGGCAATTTAAGCTTTAAACAAAGTGCTTTGATTTCTGCAGACAGTGGCGTGGAAACCGCCCTTGACTGGTTAAAAGCTCATTCCGCTCTAGATGAAGATGTAAGCGCCAACGGTTATTACGCTAGCTTCTCAGAGGACGCAAAAGCATTAGCCGATGGCAGCAATGCACAACCAGCCACCGGTGCCATCATCACTGCCGGTTTGGATAGCAGCGGCAACACAATACGATATGTTATAGAACGCATGTGCAAAAACACCGGTGCGGCCAACACCTCGCATTGCTTATACGGACCACCTGGTGAGGATGAAAACTCCAAAAGCCATTGCGATTTATCCAACCCCTGTGTAGATGAACCCACAGGTGCGCTGTTATACCGCATCACCACTAAGGTAACGGGTCCAAAGAATACCGTCAGTTACAGCCAGGCCTTTATCTATTAGGAAACACCATGAAACACTACCGCCACCTTATCTTTATTTGTATTTATTTTTTTTTCGTACTGATTCTGCCTACTAAGTCGCAAGCGCTTGATTTGCTCAATTACCCTTTAATAAACGCCAGTGGCAGTTCGGCCAAACCCAATGTCATGTTTATCTTTGACGATTCTTTCAGCATGACCAATAACTACATGCCCGATTGGGTTGGTGCGGATTTCTGTCACAACAGTAAAACTGGCAATTGGGACGCGGCCTGTGGGTTTCAAAAAGCCTTTTTTAGTAGCGATTTTAATGCGCTTTATTACAACCCAACGATACGCTATCAACCGGCCAGAAATGCCGATGGCACTAGCATGGAAAGTTTGGATACCCTAGCAAAATGGCGAGCGGCAAGAGACGATGCTTTCCAAACCATCGACTTTCAAACCACCGATTTAACTGCAGCGGGCAAAGCCAGATACTATACTTTGCAAGCTGGGGAGTATTGCAATTCTAAAAAATTAGACGAGTGCATTATTAGTGCCAGGGCCAGTGGTGCTTATGTGCATCCGGCCAAAGTGCGCTTTTGCGACAGTGAGGGTACCGCCACCTCCCCCACCATACCAGCTAATGACAAGTGTCAGGCCACGCTAGACGCAACCCACAGAGTGCGTGGCATACGCTTCCCCGGTCGCGGTGGCGATTTCTGTAGAACAACGGCACGAGATGATTGCGTCAGAGCCGAAGAACCCACTGCAACGTATCCAATTCGCGGTCCCGTCACAGGATCATTCGTTAAAACCGATATCGTATCAGGCAACACCTACCCTAAAACGGCCAACCGCACCGATTGCACTGGTGATAGGTGTACTTACAATGAGGAAATGACCAACTTTGCCAACTGGCATACGTATTACCGTACCCGTTTGCAAGCCATGAAAACCACAACCAGCTTGGCTTTTTTATCCATAGACAGCCGTTACCGAGTTGGCTTTAATGTCATCAATTACGATGGAACGGACGAATACGCAACCAACCTATCTTCTCCCAATAAATTCCTGTCCATAGACACCTTTAGCACCAACCAAAAACAAGCTTTTTATGACCGATTATTTAAAACGCAGCCAGCACTTAAAATGAAATACACTTATCCTGGAGGCAATCCCAACAACTACACGGATGACTTGCATTTCACGCCATTAAGAGGAGCTTTATCTAGAGCCGGTAAAATTTATGCGCACAAAATTACTGGTATTAGCGACCCGGTGCAACACGCATGCCAAGCCAATTTTGCCCTGTTAACCACCGATGGCTATTGGAATGGTAATGAAGATGGCATAGCGGGGGATCAACCGGAAAACACTGCGTTTGGTCCGTACGACTTAGGAAATGTAAAAGTGGGCAATCTAGATGTCGGTACCACCGTTCCCTTACCCTTGCGCGAAGGGGAAGTGGCCGGAAATAGCTTGGCGGACGTGGCCAAGTATTACTACGACACCGATCTAAGATCCGACACTTTAAATAATTGCACCAATTCGGCTGGGGAAAACGTTTGTGGCACCAGCAACAGCAGGCTCAAACAAAACATGATCACTTTTACCCTAGGGCTAGGCATCAACGGCACCTTGTTGCATTCGGATGATTACAAAACAGCCACATCAGGCGATTATTACGACATAAAAATGGGTCGCGGCACGGCAAAATGGGAAAGCCCTTTTCATTGCAGTGATTATTGCGGAGAGCGCATAGACGATTTATGGCATGCCGCGGTGAACGGCAACGGCACTTATTTTAGCGCGCAAAACCCCCAGCAATTGGTGGACAGTTTAAGCAGCGCCCTGTCTGAGATTTACGCGCGTTCCAGCATCGGCAGTGCGGCAGCCACCAGCACACTTAATCCCGTGGCCGGAAACAACAGTGCGTTTATTGGCAGCTACACCTCCCAAGCCTGGACCGGCAATTTGGAATCGCGCAACATCAACCCTGTCACGGCTCAAATCAGCAAAACTGCCAAATGGTGTGTGGAAGACATTACCGCTGAAGCCTGCCTAGCACCCAAACAAATCTTCACCACCGGCACCGACAAAAACACACGCTATTACTGCGCGCCAACCGGCAACACCGCGCCTACGCCGGCTTTGGAAATTAGTGGGGCTTGCAACGGCACAATGCGCGCTAAATTCACTGGCACCAATGCGGACAACAGAACCATATACACCAATGCTAACAACGCCTTAGTTAGTTTTACTTACGGCAATTTAACCACCGCGCAACAAGCCTATTTTCAAACCACGTATCTAAGTGCTGACGGTAGATTGAGTCAATGGAGTGGTTACACTCCTGCCCAAAAAGGCTTTGCCAAAGAAGCCAATTTGGTTAATTACCTACGTGGCCGCGCCTTTTATGAAAACAAGGACAACAATGCCACGTCCACCAATCGGGTATTTCGTGGGCGCGACGCCATCTTAGGCGACATTACCGAGTCGGCCGCCGTTTTCGTGGGCGCACCCAATTTTAATTATTTAGAAATCAGTTATGGCGCTTTTAAAACTGCCAAAGCGACCCGTACAAAAAGCGTTTACGTGGGCGCCAACGACGGCATGCTGCATGCATTTAATGCCGATGACGGCACAGAGCGTTGGGCCTTCGTTCCCAGTATGCTTCTGTCTAAGCTATGGAATCTAGCCGATGAGCGCTATGCAAGCAACCACCAAAATTTTGTGAACGGCGCCACAACGGTTTCAGATGTTTGCAGCGGCGCATGCAGCTCAGCAAGCGATTGGAAAACCATACTAGTTGGCGGATTGGGTCAAGGCGGACAAGGCTTTTACGCTTTAGATGTTACAAACGATCAACCACTGTTACTCTGGGAATTTGACACCCAAGACACCGCCGATTTAGGTTATAGTTTTGGTAACCCCGTGATCACCAAACAGCGAGACGGGACTTGGGTAGTGTTGCTCACCTCGGGCTACAACAACACTGACGGCAAGGGTCATTTGTACGTATTAAATGCCAGCAGCGGTGCCTTGATACGCAAAATCTCCACCACCGTTGGTTCAGCCATTGCGCAGGTTGGCCTCGCTAAAATCAGTGCTTTCGTCGCACGACCCAGCGAAAACAACCAGGCCGATTACGTGTATGGTGGAGACCTATTAGGCAATCTATGGCGTTTTAAAATTGATACAGCTGGCAACGCGGGCACAGACGACACCGCGAACCCTCTATTAATGGCCAGATTAACAGGCCCAAGTGGGATGGCTCAAGCCATGACCGCGCGACCAGAATTGGGTAAAATAAATGGTAAAACAGTGGTATTTATAGGCACAGGTAAATACCTAGAAAAAACGGATTTAACATCGACGCAAAAACAAACGCTATACGCCATTAAAGACAGTTCAATGACATTGAACCGTTCCGACTTGGAACTTCGCACCATAAGCAGTGAGATAGGGAGTGACATGCGAACTGGCTCATTCCAAGAGAATGCCTTTGAAAACAGAAACGGCTGGTTTGTAGACTTACCTGATCTTCGCGAGCGGCAAATCGTGTCAGCAAAACTCGCTTCCGGCACACTAGTAGTGCCAACCATGGTGCCCTCAGGAAATGAGTGCAGCCAAAATGGCTATGGCTGGATAAACTATTTTCAAGCCACTACCGGCGGCATCGTCTCCACCACGATCGCAAACCGTATGGGCACAAAAACCGCGGCGGCGCCGGTAGGAATTAACCTACTTTACATCGATGGCAAACCTATATTGAATTTCACGGGGGACAACGACCCCACCCCGCAACTGGATCCCAACGCCCCTTTTAAGACTGGCGGCGGCTTTGCTGGTAAACGCGCTAGCTGGCGGGAATTGGTTCGTTAAGGCGCTTTAGCGCTTGAGTAATTGCGCCGTGATCAGCCCATTGATGGTGCCGAAAAACAGCGCCGCAACAGCAAACACCGGCACTAAATAAGCCACACCGGCGTGCGGTATCAGCCAAAAGCGCACCACCAGCAATTGTCCAGCAATGTGGGCAAAGGCCGCTAAGACACTTAAGCTAACCGGGCCAAACCATCTTTTAGGCAAGTGCATGGCGGCATACAAGCTCGCCAAACTTAAACCGGCACCGGCCAAACTCAAGGCAAAACCGGGCGATAAAAACTGGCCTAATAGCAAGCTACCGGCCAGCACCCGCAACAAACTGACCCAGGCCGCCGTGGCAAAGCCGTATTGGTACATCACGTACAAAGTCACGATGTTAGCCATGCCAGGCTTAACGCCAGGCAAGGGCGACGGCACTACCGCTTCTAGCATGTGCAAGGCTATGGCAAACGCCGCTAGCTTGGCGATGCGGTGATCTTCTAGACTGGGGGGAACATGCTTTAGCACGGCTCTAATCCACCCTAATAATTAAGTGTGTCATAGGGTTTGGCCTCGCCTATTAGCGCTAAACTGATTTGATTGGGAATGCATATGGCCACTTGGCCGGCTTTATTGAGCCAGCCTTGATGCACGCAATATTGGCTGCTGCAAGGCGATTTAGCAAAGCGCGCTTTGCCCTTGGCAATCTGGATTACCGCCTCACCCAAAGGGCCGCGCACATGAATCTCGCGGGCTTGGTTTAAGCTGTAGGTGGCGTAAACTTTATCGGCCAGGCTAATCTGCACTTTGGCGGCCGGCGCGTTCTGCCACAAGCTTAAGAATGACAAGCCAACCAACAACGCCGCCAGCAACAGCACCAGCCAATCGCCTAACAATAAAGACTTATGTATGGATTTAAGGTTGAGCATGCTGGCCTATGGTGCTGAGCTTAGCTGGCTTGGCCAACCAATGCAGTTTTTTGGCTAGACTCCGGCTAACATAGGCCGCAGCAGTGTCGTCTATTAATAGGTAATCTTGAATAGCAAAAACACCTGCATAGTGCTCGCTCTGCGCGACTCCGGCTATGAATAAGGGCTTGCTGGCGACGTCCGACAGCACCCCTGCCCCCGCCTTGCCAACGGCTTGCGGTGGCACCAACACCGTGACCGCTTGCATGTGCTTGGCGGGGTAGGCCGTGCGCGGATCAATAATATGGCAATAACGTTGGCCGTCTAACATAAAGTAGCGCTGGTAATCCCCCGACGTGCCTATCGCCCATCCATCAGGCAAATCCAAGGTGGCCATGGCATTGGGCAGACGCGGGTGCTGTATGCCAACTCGCCAAGGCTGATCGCCGTGCTGACCCATGGCGATGATGTTGCCACCAATATTAATCAAGGCATGCTGCACGCCTTGCTGGCGCAAATAGGCCACCGCCCTATCCAAGGCATAGCCTTTGGCGTAACCGCCTAAATCCAATTTCACTGCGCTGTTGTTGCTGCGTATACGCTCGCCCTCTATGACGATGTCCGCCATGCTCGGCTTAGCATCCCGCCATTTTTGAATGGCTAGCGTGGCAATAGGCTGTGGGCTAAATTCATCCCGCTGGAATCCCCAAGTGCCAATTAAATGGCCTAGGGCCGGATTAAACAGGCCGTCGGATAGGCTAGATAAGTGCTGAGCATCCACCAGCATGGCTGCTATGTCGGGCGCCACGGTCAAGCTGCGTCCTTGGGCAAAAGCGGCATTTACTTGCCCCAGCTCACTTAATTCATCGGCCGATGCGGGCTTCCATGCATGCAGTCTACGGTGTAAGTTTTGCAAGTCCTGCTGCACGTGATTGGCTAGCGTGGCTGCTCGCTCATCGGTCTCACCGTAAATGCTGATATCGACTAAGGTACCAAATACATAGCTCTGGCTATGGTAAAGCGGCGCCTTAAAACAGCCGCAGAGCAACACGCTTAAAAGCAAGGCTAAATAGCGCATGCTAGGTTTGCCGCTCTAAGGCATCCATGAATACGGCGGCTGGCCGGCAATCGGTTTGCTGGGCAATTTCCACCATGCCGGTGGGGCTGGTGACGTTGATTTCGGTTAAATACTCGCCTATCACGTCTAAGCCCACAAAAAACAAGCCGGCTTGTTTTAAGGCTGGGCCCACCGTATGCGCTATGCTTAAATCCCGTTTGCTCAAGGCTTGGGCGACACCGGTGCCGCCGGCCGCCAAATTGCCGCGGGTTTCGCCCGCCATAGGAATGCGGGCTAAGGCATAAGGCAAGGGCTCGCCGTCTATCATGATGATGCGCTTATCGCCCTGTAAAATTTCCGGCAAATAGCGTTGCGCCATGATGGTACGGCGGCCAAAATCGGTGACGGTTTCCAATATCACGCCTAAATTGGGGTCCTTGGTTTTTAACCTGAATACGCTGCTGCCGCCCATGCCATCCAATGGCTTCACCACGATGTCTTGTTGTTCCTGCAAAAACTCACGCAGCAATCCATTGTTGGCGGTGACCAAGCTGGCCGGCGCCAAGTCAATGAATCGGGTTACCGACAATTTTTCGTTCCAATCGCGCATGGCGCTCGGGCTGTTGTAGACCTTAGCCCCTTGATTGGCAGCGATTTCCAATAAGTAAGTGCTGTATAAATACTCGTTATCAAACGGCGGGTCTTTACGCATGATGATGGCATCAAAGGCAGTGGGCAGGCTTTCTTGGCTTTCGCCGACGACTGCCGTATGCCCATTCCATGCCCAGGGCTTACTGACCAATTTGGCCTGCCCATGACGCAAAAATAAATCGTGCTGCAAACTAACGAAGACTTGGTGACCGCGATTAAGCGCCTCGTACATGATGGCCAAGCTGCTGTCTTTGGCGGTTTTTAGCTGATCCAATGGATCCAATATAAACGCAAGCTTCATAATGGCTGGGCCTATTGATTAAGGGGATCTTGCTCTTGCAATTCAATGGCGGCGGCTAACAAGGCCAGCCTAGCCACCACGCCGTAGGCATAAAAACGATTGGGCGGCGCATCCGGGCTGTCGGCGCAATCTGGCATGGTGCAGGGTTTTTCAAAGGCCAAGGGCACGAATTGCGAGCCCGGGGCATTGAGGTTTTCGTCTACGCCGCGGCCGGTGTGCACCCGATAAAAGCCGCCTACGACAAAATGGTCCATCATGTATACCACCGGTTCGGCCACCGCCTGATCTATGCTTTCAAAGGTGTACACGCCCTCTTGTATGATCACTTCCGAGACTTGCAAACCGTCTTTCACCACCGCCATTTTATTACGGGTTTTACGGTTTAAATCGCGCACTTCATCCGGCGATTTCACCGTCATGATGCCCATGCCATAAGTACCGGCATCGGCTTTCACGATCACAAAGGGCGTTTGCGTCACGCCGTACTGGGCGTATTTAAGTTTAATTTTCTCTAGCAATTGCTCCACCTTAAAGGCCAAGCAATCTTCACCGGTACGCGCATTAAAATCGATTTCACCGCAGGTTTCAAAGTAGGGATTAATCAGCCATTCATCGATGGCCAATAGCGCAGCAAACTCTTTAGCCACTCGGTTATAGGCACTAAAATGCTGCGATTTACGACGCGTGCTCCAGCCGGCATGCAATGGCGGAATGAGGTTTTGTTCTAAGTTTTTGAGGATGTCAGGGATGCCACCGGATAAATCGTTATTGAGCAATATGGCACAGCTGTCAAAATCGCCCAATTCCGGGTTAATTAACTTAATCCGATTGCCTAAACGCACCACCGGTTCCAGCAATAACATCTGGCCATCATGGGTTTCCAAGCTAGTAGGCTGAGTGATCTCCGGCGAGATGGAGCCAACCCGCACGTCCAATCCAGCCTGCTTCATGATGTGCACCAACTCGACCACGTTGCGTAAGTAATAGGTATTGCGCGTGTGGTTTTCAGGAATAATCAATAAACGGTGGGCTTCCGGGCAGACTTTCTCCACGGCGACCATGGCCGCTTGCACGCTTAAAGGCAGAAAATCCCGATTCAGGTTATTGAAGCCGCCAGGAAACAAATTGGTGTCCACCGGGGCCAACTTAAACCCGGAGTTGCGTAAATCCACGCTGGCATAAAATGGCGAACCGTATTCCAGCCACTGGCAGCGAAACCAATGCTCAATTTTCGGCATGGCATCCAGCATGCTTTTTTCTAGCGATAAGAGTGGGCCGTTCAATGCTGTCGTGAGGTGGGGGACCATAATGACCTTTGTTCCGTTTTACGCAAATATACCCTAAAGCGCGGGCTAAGCTAACTGCGCTTGCGCATCCGCGTGGTAGCTGCTTCTTACCATGGGGCCACTGGCGGTGTTATTAAAGCCCATGGCTTGCGCTTTTTCTTTTAATTGCTCAAAAATAGCCGGCTCCACGTAGCGCATGACCGGCAAATGGTGCACACTGGGTTGCAAATACTGACCCAGAGTCAGCATGCTCACTTGGTGGTCACGCAGATCTTGCATGACGGCTAGAATTTCTTCATCGGTCTCACCTAGGCCGAGCATCAAGCCCGACTTAGTGGGAATGTGCGGGTACATTTCACCAAAGGTTTTCAATAAAGTCAGGGAATTTTGGTAATCCGAGCCGGGTCTGGCTTGCTTATACAAACGTGGCACGGTCTCTAAATTGTGGTTCATGACATCCGGTGGTGCTTGATTCAAAATCGCCATGGCCACGTCCAAGCGTCCCCTGAAATCCGGCACCAATATTTCGATTTTAATAGTTGGTGACTGAGCACGCACAGCCCGTATGCAGTCGACAAAATGCTGGGCACCGCCGTCTTTCAAATCGTCTCTGTCCACCGAAGTAATCACCACGTACTTCAAACGCATTTGCGCGATGGTGCGGGCTAAGTTTTCCGGTTCATTGGCATCCGGCGGCAGGGGCTTGCCATGAGCCACGTCGCAAAATGGGCAACGGCGCGTGCAAATGTCACCCAAAATCATGAAGGTTGCCGTGCCACCACTGAAGCATTCGCCTATGTTTGGGCAACTGGCCTCTTCGCAGACCGTGTGCAATTGGTTGTCGCGCAGGATTTTTTTGATTTCCTGGTAACGCTGGCTGTCTGGCATCTTCATGCGTATCCAGTCCGGTTTACGCTGCACCGGCTGCGGAATAATCTTAATTGGAATGCGCGAGGTCTTGGCCGCATCCCGTTCTTTTACACCGGCAATTTTTGTTTTAGGCAGAATCGATTCAGTCATGTGCTATTCCATGCTCCAATTGCTTGACTAGCTTAGCGGTTAATTGTTCAGCGGCTTGCGACAAGGTCAGTTGCAACCCCAAGTCTTGGGTTTGCGTCACGGCCAAGCCAGCGTAACCGCATGGGTCTATGGCGCTAAATGGGCTTAAATCCATGGCCACATTGACACTTAGCCCGTGGTAACTGCCATTATTTTTGATGCGTAAACCCAAGGCGGCTATTTTAGCCTCTTGCACGTAAACCCCAGGTGCATTGGATTTAGCTTGGGCTTGCACGCCGTATTCAGCCAACCAAGCAATCACGCTGTTTTCCAATACGCTTACCAATTTGCGCACGCTTAAGCCATGGCGTTTTAAATCCAACAAGGGGTAAAGGATAAGTTGCCCTGGTCCGTGGTAGGTAATCTTACCGCCTCTATCGGTCATGACCAATGGAATGTCAGTGGCTTCAGGTAAACGCACGTCTTGGCGATTCAGACCCAAGGTGTAAACCGGAAAATGCTCGGTCACCCACACTTCATCGGTCGTGCTGGGCGTGCGATCGGTATTAAACTGCTGCATCGCCAGCCAGGTTTGAGTGTAATCGGTGCGGCCTAACTGGCGCACCAAAATGGCAGGCTTAGACGAACTGGCGGACATGGCTGCGGCGTGCTGCAACGGGATGGCTTAAAGTGAAAATTTCACCAAGGGGTGGGCGCTGATTAAACGGTAAACCGCGTCCAATTGCTCTTGCGAGGCCACGTGCACATGGCAAGTTAGGCTAATGTACTTGCCACCTGAACTGGCGCGCATTTCAATATTCGCTGCACTGAATGTCGGCTGCACGGTCTGAATCAGACCGGTGATGGTATCGGCAAAGCCGGCTTGCATTTCACCCATGACCTTAATCGGAAAGTCACAAGGAAAATCAATTAAAGCCGGCTTGCTGGTATCGAGATCCGCCATGGTGTCAGTCTGCCAGTAGGGTTATTGCGCAAGCAATAACAGGCTGTCCCAAATACGGCCAAACACACCGGCTGCCTCTATATTTTTTGCTGCAACCAACGGGCGCTCAGACACCACTTTTCCGTTTAAGGTAAATTGCACACGGCCTATGACTTGGCCTTTAGCAATGGGGGCCACCAAGCGCGGTTGACTGGTCACCTGCGCTTGAATTTTGGCGTGTTCGCATTTAGCCACCGTCACGTACAAATCTTCAGCCACCGTTAAGTTCACTTGATTTTCCTTACCCTTCCAAACGCGTAAGGATTTGATCGCCTGGCCTTGCTTGTAGAGCAATTTGGAATCAAAAAACTGAAAGCCGTAATTCAATAATTTTTGGCTCTCGGCAGCACGAGCGGCATCGCTGGCGGCACCTAACAAGACAGAAATACGGCGTATGCCATCGCGTTTAGCTGAAGAAATTAAGCAGTAGCCAGCCGATTCGGTGTGGCCGGTTTTCATGCCATCGACACTGGCATCCGCCCACAATAAACGGTTGCGATTAGGCTGAGTAATGTTGTTGTAGGTGTACTCTTTCACGGAATACAAGCGTTGGTATTGATCCGGGAAATCGTGGATTAGGGCGGTGGCCAAGATCGCTAAATCATCAGCCGTGGTGTAATGCTGCGCATCAGGCAAACCGGTCGCGTTCATGTAATGGGTGTTTTTCATGCCTAAACG
>JBEDKJ010000116.1:0-7403 GCA_041172285.1 Pseudomonadota bacterium | reverse complement strand
CTACTTTGACTCAACTCATCAACGGCCAAGACTTGAGCTTTGCCGAGATGCAGGCCTTGATGCGGCAGGTGATGTCGGGCGAATTGACGCAGGCGCAAATGGCGGCAATTTTAGTGGCACTGCGCATCAAAGGCGAAAGCGTGGACGAGATAGCCGCGGCCGCTAGCGTCATGCGTGAATTGTCGACTAAGGTAGCCACACTAGCGAGCCCGCATTTGATAGACACCTGCGGCACCGGCGGTGACGGCATTCAAACCTTTAATGTGTCCACGGTTAGCGCTTTAGTGGCCGCTGCCGCCGGGGCAAAAGTGGCCAAGCACGGTGGCCGTTCGGTCTCGTCTAGCTGCGGCAGTGCCGATGTCTTGGAAGCCTTGGGCGTCAATGTGAATGTCACCCCTGCGCAGGTGGCCAATGCGGTGGAAGAAATCGGCATAGGCTTTATGTTTGCGCCTAATCACCACAGTGCCATGAAGCATGCGGCGCCGGTACGCCGTGAATTGGGCGTGCGCACCTTGTTTAATTTGCTAGGGCCGTTGACCAATCCGGCCAATGCCAAACGTCAAATCATGGGCGTGTTTTCGCCAGCCTTGACCGTTAAATTGGCGCACGTGTTGCAGCAATTAGGCAGCGAGCATGTCATAGTGGTGTGCGGTGCCGACGGCATGGACGAAATTTCTTTTACCGGCGACAGCCACATTGCCGAGTTAAAAAATGGCCAAGTGACTGAATACACCATTAACCCCAGCCAGTTTGGTATGCCTACACACCAATTGGCCAGCATACAAATCGACAACGCCGAGCAATCCAAAGCCATGATATTGGCGGTGTTGAAAGGCGAGTTGGGCGCGGCGCGCGACATCGTATTACTTAATGCTGGCGCGGCGATTTACGTGGCCGGCTTGGCCGACAGCTTGGCTGCCGGCATCAGCAAGGCGGGCGAGGTGATAGACCAAGGCTTGGCCTTAGCTAAATTAAACGCATTGCAACAGTATGCCGCCGGCTAGCCTGTTAACTTAAAACTACATAGATCATCATTAAATAGAACCCACCATGTCCGATATTTTAAATAAAATTTTAGCCACCAAAAAAACCGAGGTGGCCGCAAGCAAATTGGCCGTGAGCTTGGATCAATTGCAAGCCCAAGCAGAAGCACAAGGTGAGCCGCGCGACTTTGTCGGCAGCATCCATAAAAAAATCATGGCGAATAAAGCGGCAGTGATAGCCGAAATTAAAAAAGCCAGCCCGTCTAAGGGCGTGATACGCGAGGATTTTAAACCGGCCGAGATTGCTAAAAGTTACGAAAAAGCCGGCGCCGCCTGTTTGTCGGTGTTGACCGACGAGCAGTATTTTCAAGGCTCGGCCGCTTACTTAAAGCAAGCGCGCGCCGCGTGCAAACTGCCGGTGCTGCGCAAGGATTTCATCATCGATGAATACCAAGTATTTGAAGCGCGCGCCATGGGTGCCGATTGCATTTTGCTGATTGTGGCGGCCTTGGAATTAGCGCAAATGCAAAAATTAGAAGCCTTGGCAAACGAGCTGGGCATGGCGGTGTTGGTGGAAGTGCACGATGCCGACGAATTGGCTTTGGCCTTGCAATTGGATACGCCTTTAATCGGCATTAATAACCGTAATTTGCGCACCTTTGAGGTCAGTTTGCAAACCACCTTAGACTTGCTAAAAATCATGCCTGAAGACCGCTTTGTCGTGACGGAATCTGGCATCTTCACGCCGGACGACGTGAAGCTCATGCTGGATAACCAAGTACAAGGTTTCTTGGTGGGCGAGGCCTTTATGCGTCAAGATGACCCGGGGGCGGAATTGGCCAGGGTGTTTGCCTAATGATTCAGCCGGTTTTCGTCGAATATAAAAAGGAACGAACATGAGTTACCCTTATGCTAGACCACGCCGCATGCGCAAAGACGATTTTTCTCGTCGCATGATGCGCGAAAACTCATTAACGGCAGACGATCTAATTTACCCGGTGTTTGTTTTAGACGGCAATAATCGTAGCGAGGCAGTGGCCTCCATGCCTGGCGTGCATCGTCTAAGCATCGATTTGCTGCTTAAAACCGCGGCAGAATGCGTGCAATTGGGCATACCGGCCATGGCTTTATTCCCAGTGGTTGACAGTGCATACAAGAGTTTGGACGCAGCGGAAGCCTATAACCCAGAAGGCTTAGCACAACGAGCGGTGCGTGCACTGAAAGCGGCTTACCCGATGCTGGGCGTGATCACCGATGTGGCATTGGACCCGTTCACCACGCACGGCCAAGATGGCTTAATTGATCAAGCTGGCTACGTGTTAAACGACGAAACCATAGAGGTTTTAGTCAAGCAAGCCTTGTCGCATGCCGATGCCGGCGCCGACATCGTCGCGCCTAGCGACATGATGGACGGCCGCGTCGGGCAAATTCGCGAAGCCTTAGAAAGCAGCGCGCACATCCACACCAAAATACTGGCTTATTCAGCCAAATACGCGTCTGCGTTTTATGGTCCATTCCGCGACGCGGTTGGCTCGGCAGCTAACTTGGGCGCTGGCAATAAATACACCTACCAAATGGACCCGGCCAACAGCGACGAAGCCATGCAAGAAGTGGCGCTGGATATTTCCGAAGGGGCAGACATGGTCATGGTCAAACCGGGCATGCCGTATTTGGACATCGTGCGACGGGTAAAAGACGAATTTGGCGTGCCGACTTTTGCCTACCAAGTAAGTGGCGAATACGCCATGCTTAAAGCGGCGGCGCAAAACGGTTGGTTGGATGAGCAGGCCTGCGTCATGGAAAGCCTATTGGCCTTTAAACGGGCTGGGGCCGATGGCATTTTGACCTACTATGCACTCGATGCAGCGCGTTGGTTAAGCGCCAAATAATCAGTCCGACTTTTTAACTTTAAAGGCTTAAACTAAAGCCATCACTTCACTGATGGTGGCGCGTTCGGCGTTGCTGCCATCGGCAGCGCGGCGGGTGGCCACGCGAATTTCATCGACATCAAACACGCTGAGCTTGATTTCACCGGCTTCGGTTTCCAATGAAAAGACCGGCACTTTTTTTCTGGGCCCGGCTTTTTTATCGCGCTTGCCTTCGTTACTCACCCGGTAGGATTTTTCATTGGTTTCAAATGGGATGCCTTGGTTGAGTAAAAACATCTCCACATCTTTTAGGCTATCGGCAAAAAGATGAATGTGCGTTGCCGAACCTAAACCGGCTGTGCCATCCAACACCGGACCGGTCAGATGCGGGTTGAATTTTTCTAATAATTGCATGGTAAACAGCGCATTTTTGCGCAAGATCAGCAAATTTTCCGGTTGTTCCTCACTTAAAAAAAGCTGGTTATACAGCCTTAGTTCTTCCTCTATTTCGGCATTGGAAGGCAAAGACAAATTGTCTATGGCATTAAATTGGCGGCCGGCTTTTTTCTTCGCGTAGGCAAAATCGGAGATGCCCTCTTCGGCCATCATTCTGGCCGCTTGTTGGGCAATGACTTGCCGCAGTTGCTGTAAATTTTCTTTGGCCATAATGGGTGCGCATGCGCTTAATGGGCAGCAGGTTGCAGCACTTGCTGGGCTTGATTGAGGGGGTTGGGCTCGGCCACCGGCGTGCTGCTCGCAGCTGGGCTAGGCGTAGGCGCGTTAGGCAGGTTTTCATGATAGAAATACTCCACCCGATCGGCGTTGTCGGCCTGCACACTGACGGCATCGACGCCATCTGGCATCCACATCGCTTCTTCCGGTACGCCACGCAAGGCGCCGGCCATGTACCTTATCCACATGGGCAAGGCCGCACCAGCACCCGTTTCACCGGAGCCCATGGGGCGCGGTTTGTCAAAGCCTATCCAGGCCACCGCCACTTGCCTTGGGCTGTAACCAGCAAACCAGGCATCAATGTGTTCGTTGGTGGTGCCGGTTTTGCCGGCCAAATCACTGCGGCCTAAGTTTAAGGCACGCATGGCCGTGCCGTTTTCAATCACGCTTTGCAGCATGGAATTCATGATGAAGGCGTTGCGCGCGTCGATCACACGAGGGGCGCCGTTGCCCGCTTGGGTGAATTTATTGCTGACTAGCACCTTGCCATTATGGTCAACAATTTTAGTAATCAGATTGGGTTTCACTCGGTAACCGCCGTTAGCAAACACCGCGTAAGCGCCAGCCATTTGCATGGGCGTGGTGGTGCCAGCACCCAAGGCCATGGTCAAATAAGGCGGGTGATCGTCCGCGGAAAAGCCAAAACGGGTGACGTAGTTTTGTGCGTACCTCGGACCTATTTCGTGCAACAAACGGATGGCCACCGTGTTCACCGAATGCGCCAAGGCTTTCCTTAAGCTCATCGCCCCTTCAAAGGTGTTTTCGTAGTTTTGTGGTGACCAGGCTTTGTTGCCGGTTTCGTTAGCAGCAAAGTTTAAGGGCGCGTCTTCCATGACCGAGGCCGGCGTGTAGCCTTTTTCCAGTGCAGCCGAATAGATAAACGGTTTAAAACTGGAGCCAGGTTGACGGCTGGCCTGGGTAACGTGGTTGTATTTATTTTGGTTAAAGTCAAAGCCACCGACCAAGGCGCGGATAGCACCGTTTTCTGGGTCCAAGGCGACCAGCGCCGCTTCCACTTGCGGCAATTGGGCGATACGCCAAGCTTCTCCTTGTTTAACGATGCGCACCACCGCGCCCGGTTTTAGCAGGCGTTTGGCCGGGTCTTTGTCGTGCAGCATTTTGTCTACAAAGGCCAAGCCGCTGCCGCTGATGGTTAGGTCTTCGCCATTTTTGCTGTGAACCTGTACGCCTTTGGCAGAGATGGCCGTGATCAAGGCCGGCTCAAAACTATTCACCGTATCGAGGTCGTCCAAAGCAGAGGCCAGGGCATTGTCGTCCTCGGCCAAGAGAGCGGCCAAATCCAAGGTTTTCTCTGGGCCACGGTAGCCGTGGCGTAAGTCGTAATCCATGACGCCTTCACGCACGGCGGCGTTGGCCGCTTCTTGGCTGGCTTTGTGTATGGTGGTGTAAACCTTAATACCACTGGAATATATATCGTCTTGGTATTGCGCATAGAGTTGTTCGCGCACCATTTCAGCGACGTATTCAGCCGACACGTCACGGGATTGTTTGGAGGCCTTGAAACGCAAAGGTTGTTTTAAGGCATTTTTATAGACTTTTTCGCTGATAAACCCAAAGCGCTGCATGTCGCGCAAGACTTCGTGTTGGCGTTTGATGGCGCGCTTAGGATTGATAAACGGGTTGTAGTTAGACGGGGCCTTAGGTAGACCGGCCAACAGCGCCGCTTCGGCTAAATTCAATTTGTTCAGTGGCTTGCCGTAATATATTTGTGAGGCGGCGGCAAAACCGTAGGAACGTTGGCCTAAATAGATTTGGTTAATGTACAGCTCAAGAATTTGATCCTTGGATAAGTTGTGTTCAATTTTCACGGCCAACAAGGCCTCGTTGACTTTGGTGACGATGTTGCGTCTGCCGTTGGGGGAGGTGAAAAAGTTTTTTGCCACTTGCATGGTGATGGTGCTTGCGCCTTCGTGGGCGCGACCGGTGACGTTATTTTTAATGGCGCGCAACACGCCTTTGGCATCGATGCCGCCGTGTTGGTAAAAGCGACGGTCTTCAATCGCCAAGACCGCGTCTTTCATGTTTTTTGGCACGTTTTCAATTTTGACGTAAGCGCGTCGTTCCTCGCCAAACTCGGCAATCAAGGCGCCCTCTTCGGAGTAAACACGCAGCGGCAGTTTGGGTTGGTAATCGGTTAGGGCGTCCAGATCAGGCAAGGCCGGGTAGATTAAGGCAGCGGCAATGGCGATGAGGGCGGTGACCGATAAGCCGGCTACCACGGCTGCCAAAATAAGGTAATGCCACCATTTTGTAGGAGTCATGTTTTTGCTTTAGTTTTTTTATAAAAAATGTATCGCCATTATAAATGGCATTTCATCAAAGCGGCATTTGCGGAGAAGATTTTAAAAAGGCGAAAAATCAAAAGCGTATTCCTAGTAAATTGATACTATTGATACTGTAAAAGTGACCGGCCTTGAAATGGCTTTACAGCGCTGATGCATGTTGTTAGAGTTCATTAAAAACAACAACAACAATTAAGGAATTTCTGTTTGAAATTCAGCTTTTTTAAAGAAAAAAGTCCCACATTAATCGGTGTAGATATCACGTCGTCTTCCATTAAAATGGTCGAGCTATCAAGCGATGCGCATGGCCAATATCAACTCGATGCCTACGTTATTTCGCCCATAGCCAACCTAGCCATGACCGATGGCAACGTGGCGGATTTAGAGAAAGTCGCCGAGGCCATCAGCGCCGCTTGGAAGCTCATGGGCAGCCGGCAAAAACGCGTGGCGCTGGCGCTACCCAGTGCCACCGTTATCAGCAAAAAAGTCAGCTTGCCTGCCGATTTAAGCGAAGACGACATGGCCTACCAAGTTGAGGCAGAAGCCAACCAATACATCCCCTTTTCACTGGACGAAGTGAACATCGATTTTCAAATATTGGGTCCTACCGCCAAAAACAAAGAAGACGTGGACGTGTTGATCGTGGCTGCCCGTAAAGAAAAAATTGAAGACCGCGTGGCCGTGGCCGAAGGCGCTGGTTTAGAAGTGGCGGTGATGGACGTGGAAAATTATGCCACCGAGGCCGCTTACAGTTTGGTGGCCAAGCAATTACCGGATATGGGCCAACAGCAAACGGTGATGGTGGTGGACATAGGCGCCAGCATGATGCACATCAATGTCATGCACGACGACCAATCGGTCTACAGCCGCGAGCAAAACGTTGGTGGCGATCAGCTCACCCAGCAAATACAAACGCGTTTTGATCTGTCCACGCAAGCAGCCGAGCTGGCCAAACGCCAAGGCAATCTTCCGGAAGCTTACCAAAGCGAAGTGTTGCCGGCTTTTGTGCAAAACGTGGCCATGGAAGTAGCAAGGGCCGTGCAGTTTTTCCTAAGCTCCAGCCTATATCATCAAGTCGATCACATTGTATTGGCCGGTGGCTGTGCCAGCATCGCCGGTTTGGACGCGGCCGTGCAAAGCCGCACCAATATTCACGCCGTTGTTGCCAACCCATTTAACAGCATGCGCATGAGCGCAAAAATTAAGCCGCAACAAGCCGCGCTGGATGCACCGGCTTTGTTGATAGCCTGCGGCTTGGCCATGCGCAGTGGGGTGCCGCCATGATTATTCGCGTGAACCTGCTGCCGCATCGCGAAATTAAACGCGAAGCACGCCAGCGTCAGTTTAATTTGATGGCCTTATTGACCGCCAGCGGCGCCATAGCCTTGGTCGTGTTGAACTACAGTTTTATTAACAGCCGCATCGATGCGCAGCTATCGCGTAATGCCCGTTTGGAAGCGGGCATAGTGCAGTTGGATCAACAGATAGGCGACATCAAAAACCTGCAAGAAAAGATA
>JBEDKJ010000115.1:0-2802 GCA_041172285.1 Pseudomonadota bacterium | reverse complement strand
TGCAAATGTCGGCCGCGCTTTCCACCATTTCAGGAAATTCTATCCAAGGGCTTAAGTCATTGTTGAGTAATTCCGCAATGAATGAGCGCGGCACTAGCACACGCTCGTCCACGTAAAATTTTAAGCCTTGCAACCAGGCTTCTTTGAGCAAGTATGCGGTAGGCGTGTGTTGCTTGATGCGCTCATCAATCAACGCCGCCAATTTGTTGCATTCCTCATTTGTTAGCCTGGCATCAAAGAAGTTATCCAAGGTGTCCATAGGCAAATGCAAGCCGCTCATGACTAACCAGACGGCTTCGTCGTAGGCGTTGTCCGTGCCATGGCCGTAAAAAATATCGGAGGCTTCAAATTGGCTAACGGCATAGCGCACCCAGTCGCGTACGCTGACTAACTCGGATGGCGGGATCTGTTTGCTCATGGCGGTTTTTTAAACCTTATTTGACAATAGCGTTTGCATGGTCAATTTGTAGGTTTCTTTTAGGGGCTCGATGTCCGCCACTGCAACGCATTCGTTGAGTTTGTGTATGGTGGCATTGAGTGGACCAAACTCGATGACTTGCGGGCAGATGTCGGCAATGAAACGCCCGTCTGATGTGCCGCCGGTGGTAGACAGTTCTGGGGTCACGCCATAAGCCTGGCCTATGGCGGCACTGATGGCTTCGACTAGATTGCCGCGCGGCGTGATGTAAGAAGGCGAGTGCTCCCACTCCAAATCGTAGTCCAATTGATGGCTGTCTAATATGGCATGCACGCGCTGGGTCAAACCGGCCTCGGTGCTGCCGGCATTGTTGACCAGGGCGCAGTACCTAAAGTTAAACAAGATTTCCACTTCACCTGGCACCACGTTGGTCGCGCCGGTGCCGCCATTCATGTTGCTGATTTGCCAAGAGGTAGGTGGGAAGTATTCGTTGCCCTCGTCCCACACTGTTTCCACCATGTCTTTAATTGCTGGGGCCACTAAGTGGATGGGGTTTTTAACCAAATGCGGGTAAGCAATATGGCCTTGCACGCCTTTTACCGTTAGTTTGCCTGACAGCGAGCCACGCCGGCCATTTTTGATCATGTCGCCTACCACTTTGTTGCTGGTCGGTTCGCCGACGATGCAGTAGTCAAATGACTCACCACGTGCTTTTAGTGCTTCCACGACTTTAACGGTACCGTCTACCGCCACGCCTTCTTCATCGGAGGTAATGAGTAAGCCTATGGAGCCAGGGTGATTGGGGTTTTCAGCGATGAATTCTTCTATGCTGGTAACAAACGCCGCCAAAGAAGTTTTCATGTCTGCCGCACCGCGCGCATAGAGCATGCCATCCTTGATGGTCGGTTCAAACGGCGGGGTGTGCCATTTATCCAGTGGGCCGGTAGGCACCACGTCGGTGTGGCCAGCAAACACCAATAATGGACCGCTGCTGCCACGGCGCGCGTATAAATTATCGACATTGCCAAAGCGCATGCGCTCGATTTTGAAACCCAATGGCTCCAATCTGGCTATCATTTGTTCTTGGCAGCCGGCATCCTCCGGTGTGTTGGATTGGCGTCTTAGCAAGTCTATCGCTAGGCTTAAGGTTTTACTGTGTGGTGTGCTCATAGCAAGGCTTTATAAGTGGCTTCCGTGTAGCCCAAACAGGCGATTTTGCCGTCCTTGATCAAGACCGGCCGTTTAATCAAGCTGGGTTTAGCCAACATCAATTGCCGGGCTTTAGCGGCGTCTTGCACGCTGTCTTTTTCGGCTTCAGTCAAATTGCGCCATGTGAGGCCGGCGCGATTGATGAGTTTGTCCAAGGGTTGTTGGCTTATCCAATCGCTCAGCAATGCATCGCTGAGGGTGTTTTTTTTAAAGTCGTAAAAGGTGTAGTCGCAAGCATTTTGCTCCAGCCAATCACGGGCTTTTTTAACGGTGCTGCAATTGGGAATGCCGTAAAGTTGCATGCGTGCGACGGATTAGATACCGCGTAACAATTCGTTAATGCCCACTTTACCCAATGTTTTTTCGTCTACTTTTTTAACGATAACAGCGCAGTACAAGCTGTAGCTGCCGTCTTTAGAAGGTAAGTTGCCCGACACCACTACGGAACCTGCAGGGATGCGACCGTAAGTCACGCTGCCGGTTTCGCGGTCGTAAATTTTGGTCGATTGACCGATGTACACGCCCATGGAGATCACGCAGTTGTCTTCCACAATCACGCCTTCCACCACTTCAGAACGCGCACCGATGAAACAGTTGTCCCCAATAATAGTGGGGCCAGCTTGCACGGGTTCCAATACGCCACCAATGCCTACGCCACCGCTTAAATGCACGTTTTTACCAATTTGTGCGCATGAGCCTACGGTAGCCCATGCGTCCACCATGGTGCCTTCGCCTACGTATGCGCCAATGTTAACGAACGAAGGCAGCAATACGGCATTTTTGCCTATGTATGAACCACGACGGACCATGGAGCCTGGCACCACGCGGTAGCCACCGGCTTTAAAATCGTCGGCCGTGAAATTGGCAAATTTTGGCGGTACTTTGTCGAAATACTGGGTGCTGGCGCCGTCTAGTAGGACGTTGTCGTCCAAACGGAAAGACAGCAATACGGCTTTTTTAATCCATTGATGGGTTTCCCAGTCTTGGCTGTTACCCACGCGAGAAGCCACACGTAGGGTACCGGCATCGAGGTTTGCAATGACGCTGGCAACGGCCGCTTTTAATTCTGCGCTGGCGTTGGCTGGATTGATGTTGGCACGGTCTTCGAAAGCGGCTTCAATGGTTTGTTGTAAATGAGTCATGATAAAGTAATGAATAGTCCAAAATTAAATTGC
>JBEDKJ010000114.1:0-3714 GCA_041172285.1 Pseudomonadota bacterium | reverse complement strand
AAAGGAATCAAATCATGAAAAAATTGTTGAGCGCATTGCTGTTTTTAGCCTCCTTCCAAGTGCTGGCAGCCGACCCACAAATCGGCAGGGAATTCGATAAAACCCTGCAAATCATCCCTACTGACAACCCCAGTAAAATTGAAGTGACTGAGGTGTTTTGGTACGGCTGCATCCACTGCTACCAAATGGACCCCTTGCTCAACGACTGGGTAAAAAAATTACCAGCGGACGTCACGTTTAGACGCATGCCTGGTTTACCTCAACCCGCTTGGGCACCTATGGCAAAAGCCTTTTATGCCATGGAAGACCTAAAGTTAACGGACAAATTACACGGCGCACTGTTTGATGCCATCAACAAAGAGAAGTCGCTTAATCCTACTAACGAAGCGGCGGCGATAGATTGGATCACTAAAAAAAGTGGGTTGGATAAAGCCAAGGTAGAAGCCTCTTTCAAGTCGTTCTCTATGAACAGCAAGCTTAACCAAGCATCCCAATATTTTCGTGCAACCGGTGCAACTGGCGTGCCTAGCTTAATCATAGACGGCCGCTTTATTACCTCCAGCACCATGGCCGGCGGTAACCCTGCTGCGCTCAAAACAGCCGATTACATCATCAATAATTTACGTGCGGATAAGACCAACGCCGTAAAAAAATAAGCGCATGGTAGGCAATCAAAACCGTTTTTACCTGGACGTAAAAACGGTTTTTTTATGGCCTTGTTTAATGCAATTGGCTTTATATTTTTAAAAGGCAGACCCGCATGAATGTATTTATTACCGGCGCATCCAGTGGCATCGGCGCCGCCCTAGCAAGGGCTTACGCTAGCCAGTATAAAAATGAAGGATTGAATATAGGCTTGGTCGCCAGGCGTAGTGAGCACTTACAAAATTTAAAAGTATTGCTAGAAGCGCAGCCTAATATACGCTGCCGTACTTACCCATTGGATGTGCGCGACCAGCAGGCCTTGGCCCTAGCGGCCGGCGATTTCATTGAGCAGGCGGGTGCGCCAAATGTGGTGATAGCTTGTGCCGGCGTGAGCCGCGGCACCTTAACCGAACACCAGGAAGACATCGCCGCTTTTCAGGCAGTGATGGACATCAATGTGATGGGCATGGTGCACACCTTTCAACCCTTCATCACGGCCATGCGAGAAGCCGGTGGCGGACAGTTAGTTGGCATAGCCAGTGTTGCGGGCATACGCGGCTTACCCGGTGCCGGCGCATACAGCGCCAGTAAAGCGGCTGCCATCAGTTACTTGGAAAGCTTGCGGGTGGAAATGGCCCCAAGCAATATCGCCGTGACCACCATCGCGCCTGGCTACATCCGCACCCCCATGACGGATGTGAACACCTACTCCATGCCTTTTTTAATGGATGCCGATGTCGCCGCGAAAAAGTTTATAAAGGCCATAGCAGGCAAACGGCGCTTTGTTGTGATTCCATGGCAAATGGGTTGGCTAGGCCGACTAATGAAATTCATCCCGCCAGTAGTATGGGACAGTGCCATGAAAAAAGCCCCGTATAAACCGAGGCTGGATTGGGATTGGTTGTAGTGTACTAAAACCCGTTACGGCATAGTGACGGCGGACATGCCCGCACGGGTACAGAAGGCGTTCCGATTTAACTTAAGTATTTTACTAACTATCGGGTAATAGGTTTGTAGCGCAGACGTTTCGGTTTAGCGCCTTTGGCGCCGCACTTGCCGCAGCTCTTGGCGGCATCATAGTGACGGCGGACATGCCCGTACGGGTACAGAAGGCGTACTGATTTAACTTAAGTATTTTACTAACTATCGGGTAATGGGTTTGTAGCGCAGACGTTTCGGTTTAGCGCCTTCTTCACCCAAGCGCTTGCGTTTATCGGCTTCGTATTCTTGGTAATTGCCGTTAAAGAAGGTCCATTGTGAATCGCCTTCTGCGGCCAAAATATGCGTGGCAATGCGATCCAAGAACCACCTGTCATGCGATATCACCAGCACGCATCCAGCAAACTCCAACAAGGCATCCTCTAGGGCACGCAAGGTTTCCACGTCCAAGTCATTGGATGGCTCATCCAGTAACAAGACATTGCCACCAGAAATGAGCGTTTTGGCCAGATGCAAACGGCCACGTTCACCACCGGAAAGTTGCCCAACGATTTTTTGTTGGTCGCCACCTTTAAAATTAAAGCGGCCTATGTAGGCACGCGATGGCGTCTCATAACGACCGACCGTTAAGATGTCTGAGCCTCCGGATATTTCATCGAACACGGTTTTAGCATCGCTTAGGGCATCGCGACTTTGATCGACGTAGGCCATTTTGACCGTGCTGCCTATTTTCACTGCACCGCTGTCTGGTTGCTCTTTACCGGTAATCATTTTAAACAAGGTGGATTTACCCGCGCCGTTTGGGCCTATGATGCCGACAATGGCACCGGCTGGCACGCTAAAGCTCAGGTTGTCCATCAACAGGCGATCTTTAAAGGCTTTGCTTACGCCATTGAATTCGATGACCTGGTCACCCAAACGCTCGCCGGCAGGGATGAAAATCTCCTGTGTTTCATTGCGTTTTTGGTACTCCGCGTTGGCCATTTCCTCATAACGGGCCAAGCGTGACTTACTCTTGGCTTGGCGTGCTTTAGGATTTTGGCGCACCCATTCCAACTCGGTATTAAGGGCTTTACGACGGGACGATTCTTGCGATTCTTCTAAGGCCAAACGCGCTTGTTTTTGATCCAACCAACTCGAGTAATTGCCTTTCCAGGGAATGCCGTGGCCACGGTCTAATTCCAATATCCATTCGGCCGCGTTATCCAAGAAATACCTATCGTGCGTCACCGCCACCACCGTGCCTGGAAAGCGCACTAAGAACTGTTCTAGCCATTCCACCGATTCCGCGTCCAAATGGTTGGTGGGCTCATCCAACAACAACATATCGGGTTTAGACAGCAGCAATTTGCACAAGGCCACACGGCGTTTTTCACCACCGGACAAGGGGCCTATTTTTGCGTCCCAGGGCGGTAAGCGCAGCGCATCGGCGGCAATATCAAGTTGCGTACTTAAGTCGCTACCACTGGCAGCAATGATGTTTTCCCACTTGGCTTGCTCTTCCGCAAGCTTATCAAAATCGGCATCCGGTTCGGCATAAGCGGCGTAGACCGCTTCTAGCTTGGCCTGTGCTTCCATCACCTCGCCCATGCCCGACTCCACTTCTTCACGCACGGTTTTATCGGCATCCAATTGCGGCTCTTGCGGCAAATAGCCTATGGTCATATTCGGCTGCCATTGCACCTCACCCTCAAACTCTTTGTCCACCGCGGCCATAATGCGTAACACAGTGGATTTACCCGAGCCGTTTAAACCAAGCAAACCAATCTTGGCGCCAGGGAAAAAAGACAAGGAAATGTCTTTGATAATGGTCTTTTTAGGCGGGACTATTTTGCTCACACGGAGCATGGACATTACGTATTGAGCCATGGTGTTCTTGTGTTAATTTAAAAAATGACAGCTTAACAGAAAGCCA
The DNA here is from genome assembly GCA_041172285.1 of Pseudomonadota bacterium. Lineage (GTDB taxonomy): Bacteria > Pseudomonadota > Gammaproteobacteria > Burkholderiales > Methylophilaceae > Methylotenera. The sequence continues at coordinate 215 of JBEDKJ010000114.1, read as the reverse complement.
GCTGACCTGCTCATCGCCCATAATGGCCCGCATGCGAAAGCGACAAACTGGGTATAATGCGGCAATCACAATAGGCGCGCGCTATGGCAATCAATTCCACCATTTATAAAATCGATCTGCAAGTCTCCGACATGGATCGCCATTATTACCAGCAACACAATTTAACGCTGGCCAAGCACCCGTCTGAAACCGATGAGCGGGTCATGGTCAGGCTG
>JBEDKJ010000113.1:0-4161 GCA_041172285.1 Pseudomonadota bacterium | reverse complement strand
CGCTTCTTTGATGGCATTGATAAATACACCCCGCAAATCGTGTCGTGGAATGGTGGCGGTTTTGACTTGCCGGTGTTGCACTACCGAGGCTTGATACACGGCATCAATGCGGCACGCTATTGGGACATGGGCGAAGACGACAAAGACTTCAAGTGGAATAACTACATCAGTCGCTATCACACGCGTCACTTGGATTTAATGGACGTCATGGCCTTGTTTAATGCGCGGGCCAACGCGCCCTTAGACGACGTGGCTAAGCTATGTGGCTTCCCCGGTAAATTAGGCATGGACGGCAGTAAAGTTTGGGATGCCTATAAGGCTGGCAAGATTGATGAGATACGCAATTATTGCGAGACCGATGTGGCCAATACGCATTTGGTGTTTTTGCGCTTTAAGCTGATGCGCGGTCAGTTAACGCAAGCCGCTTACGATGCAGAAATTGCCCTGGTGCGCGAAACTTTAAGTGGCTATCAGCAAAGCGGCGATGCCATTCATTGGGCTGAATTTTTAGCGGCTTGGCATTAAACGAATGCAAGCTCAGCGCATAGGCTGGCTGCGCTTGCTAAGTTTATAGGTGCCACTCTCTGCCCGCTGCGGTAAAATAGCGGCCATGAGAAAAAGACGCAACAAATCTAGCGCAGACTTGGCGCTCAGCCCAGTTTTACACGCAGTCATCGAATCCTTAGATCAAGAAGGGCGTGGGGTCACCCACCTAGACGGCAAAACCATTTTTATTGATGGTGCGCTGCCGCAAGAAAAAGTCAGCTTTCGCTCCCACCGCATTAAGCCCAGTTACGAAGTGGCGAATGCGATTGATGTCCTCAAGCCATCCAATCAACGCGTGACCCCTAAATGCCCGCACTTTGGCCTGTGTGGAGGTTGCAAGCTGCAGCATTTGGACGCGTCTGCGCAAGTGGCGAACAAGCAGCGTTTGTTGGAAAACGATTTGTGGCATATCGGTAAAGTGCAGCCTAATACCATGTTGCCGCCGATTTACGGCCCTACTTGGGGCTACCGTCATAAAGCGCGTCTAAGCGTTAAATACGTGGAAAAGAAACAGCGCGTGCTGGTGGGCTTTAATGAAAAAGCCACCCGCTACGTGGCCGACATGAACAGTTGCGAAGTGTTGGTGCCAGAGGTGTCGGCTTTAATTGCGCCCTTGCAAGACATGATTCTGCAGCTAAGCTTGCGCGATAAATTGCCACAAATTGAATTGGCCGTGGGTGAGCCTGTTGGGCCGTCTATGCCGCCCGTGATTGTGTTGATTTTACGCATCATGGCCGAATTAAGCGCCGCCGATGAGTTGGTGTTAAAAGCTTTTGCCGATAAACAGGCGGTGCAAATTTGGACGCAAAGCAAAGGCCCGGACACCATTAAGCCTTATTACCCTGCTGCAGACGATAGCCTGCCTCGCTTGCAATACAGCTTGCCTGAATTCGATTTACGCTACCCGTTTAAGCCTAACGAATTCACCCAAGTGAACCCACAGATCAACCAAGTGATGATACGTCGCGCCATGCAATTGTTGAACCCGCAAGCCCATGAAAAAATTGCCGATTTCTTTTGCGGCATAGGCAACTTTAGCCTGCCCATTGCTCGAAGTGGTGCGCAGGTATTGGGTCTGGAAGGCTTGGCAAACTTGGTGGATAGAGCCAATGAAAGTGCCGCGCTTAATGGCATCACGAACAGCGAATTTGGCGTGGCCGACTTGTTTAAAATGACGGCTGAATCTTTAACCGCCTTAGGCCGCTTTGATAAATGGCTGGTGGACCCACCTCGCGATGGCGCCTTTGAGTTGATTAAAGCTTTGGACGACAGCAACAGCCCGCAACGGATTGTTTATGTCTCTTGTAACCCGGCCACCTTAGCGCGCGATGCCGGCGTGTTGGTTAATGAGAAAGGCTACACCCTGCAAGCTGCGGGGGTCATTAATATGTTCCCCCATACCTCGCACGTGGAATCGATCGCTTTATTTGAATTGATCTAATGCCGCATCTAGGCATGGCTTGTGGTAAATAAACAACAAGCTGTGTTTTTCCCACCCCCGCTTGATAAATGTCAAATCGACGACTTAGCCCTTTGGCTATGATGGCTCATCGAATTTGTGTTCGTCTTATTTATTAAGTGGAGAAATTTAAAATGAAAAAATCCTTATTAGTCGTGGCCTTGCTTTCTGCCTTTGCACCTATGCTAGCTCAAGCGGAAGCGGGTGACATCGTGGTACGTTTACGGGCTGCTTATGTGAATCCTAATGAAAAAAGTGAACTTGGGGAAACTGTTAATGCTTTGGGCGTATCAGCTATTTCTATGACTGAGTCTGCAAATTTGGCAGTCGGCAACAATACTATTCCTGAGCTGGATATTTCTTATTACATCACTAAAAATATCGCAGCTGAATTAATCTTGGCAACTGGAACTAAGCATAATGTAAGTGTGGTTGGTGACTCTGCTGGCCATGTTCTTAATCAAGATTTAGGTAAAGTTAACTTGCTTCCCCCTACTTTGACAGCTCAATGGCACTTTAACCCCGATCAAACAATCGATCCGTATGTTGGAGCTGGTCTAAATTACACTAATTCACTTGATCGTAAATTAGCTTTTACTGCGGGGGCATTAAATACTAATGATATTAGAATTGATCGCAGTATGTTTGGTTTGGTTGCTCAAGCAGGTGTTGATGTCAACCTAGGATCTGGTTGGCTGATAAATGCGGATGTTAAATACATTAATGTAAGTACTGATGTTAAAGAGCGTGCCGCTGGCTCGAGTGTTGCTTGGACAAAAATCGACAAACTAGACATCAACCCTTGGATCTTCGGTGTTGGTATCGGTAAAAAATTCTAATTTAACGCCCTTAAGTTATGTAGCGGAACGGCTGGTTCCACCTTAGCCTCTGCCTTAATCGGCAGGGGCTTTTTTTATGCGCGGATAGGGACAGGCTTTTTAGGAGCAGTCATAGGCTACTCCTAAAAAAGACTAAAGAATTTTGGAGAAGCGTGCGCGGTTGCGGTCGGTTTGCAAGTGCTTGTCAAACACCATGGCCACGGCGCGAACAAAAAACCAGCCGGTGTCGGTGACGTGCAAACCGTCTTCTTCTAGCACCAGCATGTCGGTTTTTTCCAACGCTTTTAAGGCGGCCATTTCATCGGCAAAGTAGCGTTTGAAATCCAGCATGTAAGCCAATTCGATGGATTCGTATTGCAGTGCACCTTGGCACATGATGGCCATGATAACCGCACGACGCACGATGTCGTCGCGGGATAGGGCAAGGCCGCGCACCACCGGGAATCGACCGTGGTTAAGGTGATCGTAATACTCTTCTATGGTTTTTGCATTTTGGCTGTAGGTGCCGCCTACGCGGCCTATGGCGGACACGCCCAAGCTGATTAAATCGCAATCGGGTTGGGTGCTGTAGCCTTGGAAGTTTCGGTGCAAACGGCCTTGGCGCTTAGCGATAGCCAAGTCGTCGTCGGGTAGGGCAAAGTGGTCCATGCCCACATACACATAACCGGCATCGATAAACGCCTTTAATGCGCTGCCTAACATGGTGATTTTGTCGGCTGCGGCCGGTAGCTCGTATTCGCTGATGCGGCGCTGCGGCTTAAAGCGCTCAGGTAAGTGGGCGTAGCCGTATAAGGCAATGCGATTGGGTCTTAGCTCAACCACCTGCGCTAAAGTGCGTTTAAACGACTCCGGTGTTTGCATCGGCAAGCCGTAGATCAAATCGACATTGACGGATTCAAATTGGTAGCGTCTTGCTGCTTCCATTAAAGAGAATACCTGCTCAGCCGGTTGGATACGGTGCACGGCTTTTTGCACTTCTGAGTCAAAGTCTTGCACGCCAAAACTTAAGCGGTTAAATCCTAAGTCAGCCAGATGCTTTAACCTTTGTTCATTGACAGTGCGTGGGTCCACTTCTATCGAATATTCACCGCTGGGCGAAAACACAAAATTGCGTTTTAGCATGCTCATGAGTTCGGCCAATTCTTCGTCCGAGAAAAAAGTGGGTGATCCGCCACCTAAATGCAGTTGTGAGATGGTTTGCCCTGACCCTAAGTGTTCGATGTGTAAATCGATCTCACGGTTTAAATAGCGTAAATACTCGGCGCTGCGTTCGTGGTGTTTGGTGACGATCTTGTTGCAAGCGCAAAAAAAACACAA
>JBEDKJ010000112.1:0-16174 GCA_041172285.1 Pseudomonadota bacterium | reverse complement strand
CCAAGATGTCGGCTTGCTTCTTGGCATCGAAGCGACGGGCTAAATTCACTTTGAATTTTTTCACCAATTCTGGGATGCCTTCGCCACGACGACGACGGTGGCCGATTGGGTATTCCACGGCGATGTTTTCTGAGCTGCTGCCGTCTTTGAAAAACACTTGTATGGCGTTGGCGATGGAGCGTTTTTCTGGGTCGTGGTAATCGGTGGTGTACTGGGCTTTTTCCACGCAAGTCATTTTGGCGCGTATGGCGTCTATTCTTGGGTCGGCTGCGGCCGCGTCTTCGTAATCTTGCGCGGTTAGGTTGCCTTTCAATAAGCCTATGGTTGCCATGTATTGGATACAGTGGTCGCGGTCTGCTGGGTTATCCAATGGGCCGGTTTTATCAATAATGCGGATAGCGGATTCGTGCGTGGTGATCACGATTTTATCAATTTGAGCAATTTGCTCCATGGTTTGCACTTTGCTGCCTACTTGAGCGTGCAATTGTATCGCGCATTCCACTGCAGTTTGTGCATGGAATTCGGCCGGGAAGGAAATTTTGAATAGCACTTGTTCCATTACGTAAGAGCCGTAGCTGCGTTGAAATTTAAAGGCATTGCCTTTGAACAGCACGTCGTAAAAGCCCCATGTTTTGGCCGTTAAGGCGGACGGGTAACCCATCTCGCCTTGCAGCGTCATCCATGCCAAGCGTACCGCGCGGCTGGTGGCATCGCCGGCTGCCCAAGATTTGCGTGAGCCGGTATTAGGCGAATGGCGATAGGTGCGTAAGCTTTGGCCGTCGACAAAGGCGTTGGATACGGCGTTAATGATGTCTTCTTTGTTGCCGCCAAGCAATTTGGTGACCACCGCGGTGGAAGCGATTTTAACCAAGATAACGTGGTCTAGGCCGACGCGGTTAAAGCTGTTTTCTAATGCCAACACGCCTTGAATTTCATGCGCTTTAATCATGGCCGTTAGCACGTCTTTTATGGTGAGCGGCGCTTTGCCTTCGGCCACATTTTTACGTGACAAGAAATCCGCGCTGGCTAAAATGCCGCCTAGGTTGTCCGATGGGTGGCCCCATTCTGCCGCCAGCCAAGTGTCGTTAAAGTCCAACCAACGTATCATGGCGCCTATGTTGAAGGCAGCTAAAATTGGATCCAATTGGAAGCTGGTACCAGGTACTTTGGCGCCATTGGGCACCACTGTGCCGGCAATGACTGGGCCTAATAATTTGGTGCAAGCTGGGTATTCCAAGGCTTCAAAGCCGCAACCCAATGTGTCCATTAAGCAGTTGCGAGCGGTGTCGTAGGCTTCGGTGGACTCGATTTTATAATCGGCCACGTAGTTGGCGATGTCGACGATGACTTGGTCGGGAGCGGGGCGTACGTTTGAAATATGAGCTGACATGTTGGTTAACCTTAAATAATAATAATTTTGTTGTTGATTGTGGCTGGGACTGCGTTCACTTAACGCTTGGCCAAAGGCACGTAATCCCGGTTGTCCGGCCCAACGTATTCGGCATTGGGACGGATGATTTTGTTGTCTATGCGCTGTTCAATCACGTGCGCTACCCAGCCGCTGGTGCGCGAGATAACGAATATAGGCGTGAACATGCCGGTGGGGATGCCCATCATGTGGTAGCTGGATGCGCTGTACCAATCTAAGTTGGGGAACATTTTTTTCTCACGCCACATCACGCTTTCTATGCGGTCGGATATATCAAACAGGGTCATGTCGCCAGCGTCGGCGCACAATTTGCGGCTAACGGCTTTGATGGATTCGTTGCGTGGGTCGGCGATGGTGTAAACCGGATGGCCAAAGCCTATGATGATTTCTTTACGCGCCATGCGTGCCAAGATGTCGGCTTCGGCTTCGTCCGGCGTTGTGTAACGCTCGATAATCTCCATCGCCGCTTCATTAGCGCCTCCGTGTTTAGCCCCGCGTAAGGCGCCGATGGCACCGGTGATGCAAGAATACATATCGGACAAGGTGCCGGCAATCACACGACCGGTAAAGGTCGAAGCGTTGAATTCGTGTTCGGCGTACAACACCAATGAGGTGTTCATGGCATCGATGTGCAACTGACTGGGCGCCTTGCCGTGCAAGACGTGCAAGAAATGCGCGGCGATGCTGTCGTCGTTGGTGTTCACGTCCACGCGTTTGCCGTTGTGGCTATAGTGGTACCAATACAGCAGAATCGAACCAAAGCAGGCGATTAAGCGATCACCCAAATCTTGAGCGGCGCTGGTGTTGCGGTCGGCGACTTCTGGTTCTAGGGTGCCCAGCATGGCGCAACCGGTGCGCATGACGTCCATGGGATGGGTGTCTTTAGGAATTTGCTCGAGCACGGTTTTAAGCGCGACTGGCAACTCACGCAATTTTTTAAGCTTGGCATGGTAAGCCGCCAATTGGCTTTTGTTAGGCAGTTCGCCGTGTATCAATAAATGGGCCACTTCTTCAAAGCTGGCGTGCTTGGCTAACTCTATGATGTCGTAGCCGCGGTAGTGCAAATCGTTGCCGGTGTGGCCTACGGTGCAAATTGCTGTGCTGCCAGCGGTCACGCCGGCTAAGGCCACGCCTTTTTTCTTTTTAGGCGCTTCTGCTGCTGGGGTTTGAGCCGTGGTTTGCATGACTACTTTTCTCCTTTAAAAAGGGCATCCAATTTTTGTTCAAACGCGTGGTATCCCAAATGCTCGTAAAGGTCGGCGCGCGTTTGCATTAGATGAACGACGTTCTTTTGTGAGCCGTCACGGCGTGTCGCTTGGTAAACGCTTAAGGCGGCTTGGTTCATGGCGCGGAAGGCCGACAAGGGGTAGAGCACCATGCTCACATCAGCGCCGCGCAATTCGTCTACGGTGAATAAAGGCGTGCTGCCAAATTCGGTGATGTTAGCCAATACCGGCACTTTTACCGCGGCGGCAAATTGCTGGTACATGCTTAATTCGGTGATGGCTTCAGGGAAGATCATGTCGGCACCGGCTTCTGCGCAGGCACAAGCCCTATCAATGGCCGATTGCAAGCCTTCCACTGCCAGGGCGTCGGTTCTGGCCATAACGACAAAGTCGTCGTAGGGTTTGGCATCCACCGCGGCTTTTACCCTATCCACCATTTCTTCTAAGCTGACAATGGCTTTGTTCGGGCGGTGACCGCAGCGTTTGGCGCTGACTTGGTCTTCGATGTGCACCGCTGCTGCACCCGCTTTGGCGATGCTTTTGACGCTGCGTGCGATGTTGAATGCACCGCCCCAGCCGGTATCGATGTCCACCAATAAGGGCGTGTCCACGGCGTCGGTGATGCGGCGCACGTCTATTAATACGTCTTCTAGCGTGGAGATGCCCAAATCAGGCAAACCTAGCGAGCCGGCTGCCACGCCACCACCCGACAAATACAAGGCCTTGAAGCCACTTTGGGTGGCCAGCATGGCGTGGTAGGCATTGATGGCGCCTATGATTTGTAAGGGTTTTTCGGCTTTAAGGGCGGCGCGAAAGCGTGCGCCTGCAGTTGCGGCTTGTGTCATGGTGATTACCTAATGGTCTAAGGTTAAATAAAATTAACTGAAAAATGCGGCTTGGGCTTCAGCCGGTATCGCCACGTTGGTGAGCTTGGCTTTTTGCAGGATTTCCCAGAAATAGCGGTAAGTGGCTCTGTCGTGCAACTCGCCATCGTATTGAATCGGGCCCCAATCAGCTTTTTGTGCGGCCAATAAAATATTGGCGCCGTCTTGCACTTCATCAAAGTTAGGTTTCATCGCGCTGACGATGGCTTCGATTTGCGTGGGGTAGATGCTCCACATGCGTAAAAAGCCAAACTCATTGCGGGCGCGTGAGGCGTCGCTGTGGGTGGTTTCCACGTTTTTCAAATCCAAGGTGACGTTGTGCGCCGGCACCACGCCATTGGCTAAGGCTGCTGCAACCAATTCGGCTTTAGCGCGGGCTAATAAGCGGTGATCAAATTGTCCGGGGCTACGCATGGCAGAAGCCGGAATGGCACCGTGGTGGCCGCTGACGAAATCCATTAAGCCAAAGTCCAGCACTTGTAGCCAAGGTAGGGTGGCGATGTCGTGGACGGCTTTCAAGGCGCCGTGCGTTTCCACCAAGATGTGCACCGGTATCTCGCGGGTGATGCCATTAAAGGTCGCTACTTTTTGAATGTAAGCGATCATTTCTTTGGCTTGCGCGTGGCTGGTGCATTTAGGGATGGTGATGTAGCTCAACACTTGCCCTGCGCCGGCCACCAAGATATCGATGTCTTGTTTCCAAGCCGGGTGGGTGTAATCGTGTATGCGTGCGCCGGCCATTTTATGTTTGTTATCGGCGCTGGTTAAGACGCGCACTATCATGGCCGCGTGGTCGCGTTCTTGGCCGGCTTGCGCGCCGTCTTCGCAATCGCAGGTGATGTCAAACACCGGGCCTATGCTGTCTTGCATGGCCAAGGCCTTAAGGATTAATTTCTCACTGCCGGCAAAATGCTCGCAAGACGGGATGATGGGAAAGGATTTTTCCCCGCTAAATAATGCGTCATTTGGGTGAACTAGGTTGGTCGTAGACATGGTTTTAATCCTAAGGCAAAGTTAAGCTTGTTTGCGTGGCATCAGCACGGTGTAATCGAGGTCTAATAACACGTTAGGGTGGTAAGTGGTTTTCTCACCCTGGGTCACGTGGCGGCTGCTCAAGGTATGAGCAGGCGTGTTTTTTACGCCCACCATACGCAATCTAAGGGCGCCCACGTCCTCACGGTTAGGCAAGGTTTCTTTGGCTAACACCTCGGTCCAAGTGTAAATGGTGTCATCACCAAAGCTTGGGTTGCAGTGCGTCCCGGCATTGATAGCGAGGATGGACAAGGCATTTTCTAAGCCGTCGTGCGAGAGGGCGCGGCAAACGGAAATGATGTGGCCACCGTACATGAGGCGTCGGCCAAACGCGGTTGGTTTCATCATCAGTTCATCAAAATGCAAGCGGGCATTGTTCTGATACAGCTTCGTGGCCAAGGTATGGTCGGTGTCGCTGATGGTCATGCCGGCTGGGTGATTGATGCGCTCGCCCACTTGGTAGTCGTCCCATAGGAATGGGCCGCCGGTCTGGGCGGTGTTAAATTTTCTGGCATCCAAAAAGGCTGGCACAGACAGATCGGCAATGGCGACAGCGTCGGCTAAGTTAGGAATAACGGTAGCAGGGGCGGGGGCGTTGTGGTCTTTTTTGTGCACCATTACCCAGCGCACCCATGAAAATACCGCTTGCTGCAATTGGTTGGTCGACACCGAGCGCACATAGACCACGCCGGATTGGCCATTGGAGTTTTGTTTTAAGCCTATGACGGTGGAACAGGTGCTTAGCGTGTCGCCGGCATACACCGGTTGTAAAAAGCGCACCTCGGCATAGCCTAAGTTGGCTACTGCATTGACCGATATGTCCGGCACGGTTTTACCAAAGGCAATGTGAAAGGCCAATAAATCGTCCACCGGCCTGGCTTTGTAGCCTAAGGATTGCGCCAGCGTGTCAGCTGAATGCAAGGCTTGGCGAGCGCCGGTCAGTGCCATGTACAAGGCCGCTTCGCCTTCGCCTATGGTGCGTGGCGTGGCGTGCGTGATCACTTGATTGAGTTTGAAGTCCTCAAAAAAGTTACCCGTAGGGATTTTGTTGCTATGCGTTGTGTTAGACATGGCTCTCTTCCAAGGTGCTGATCATTTCACTTAATTTAAGTAAGCGTTCGGCGGCGCGGACATGGTGGCGTTCGACTAATTTGTCGTTGACCACGACCGTGCCTTTACCCATTTCATTCGCTGCTTTTAAAGCGGCGATGATTTCTCTGGCGTTTTTCACTTCGCTGGCCTGCGGTGTATAAGCGTCGTTGCTGTAAGCCAATTGCGCTGGGTGCACCAAGGATTTGCCATCAAAGCCCATGTCGCGGCCTAAGCGGCAAGCGTATTCAAAAGAATGCATGTTTTTAAAGTCGCTGGTGATGCCGTCCACTACCGCATGGCCGTATGCGCGGGCCGCTAATATCACCAAGGATAAAGAGGTGAGAATGGCGGAGCGTTCGTGCGTCACGCGTGCGTGCAATTGCGATATCAAGTCTGAGGTGGCCATCACCATACAGACAATGCGGTCGGATGCACTGGCAATTTCTTTAGCGTTCAGCACGGCAATTGGGCTCTCTATCATGACCATGATAGGCAAGTGACTGCCGCCAGCGGCATCCAATAAGGATAGAGCCGTTAGCACATCTTCTTTACTTTCTATATTCGGAAACAACACGGCGTCGACTTGGGTTTTGGCCACGGCTTTGATGTCGTCCGGCCCCCACTGTGAGGTTAAATCATTAACACGCACCACCACTTCGCGTGAACCGTAGCCGCCTTCGTTGACGAAGCGCACGACGTTTTCGCGCGATTCTTCTTTGCACTCAACTAACACTGGATCACCAAGATCGAGTATCACGGAGTCGGCGTGTAGGGTTCTTGCGCGCTCTAAGTAATGCGTGTTGCAGCCAGGCACATAAAGCATGGAGCGGCGTGGGCGAAAATATTGTGTCATTCGATTACCTTTATCTGGCCTATGAGCAAGGGTATTTTTTAAGCTGAATCGATTATATAGAGACTACTTAAAAAATGTCAATATATATCTTATGTCTTATATAAGATATAAAATGCTAGACTATTAAAAAATAGCATGCTATAAATGAGCCATTGCTAATTGGTCGTCAATTAATGACCAATTTTGTAGGTGATTCAATTTTGATGAGATCAACAATCATGATAGACAAACATTACAATTCGCCGAGCTACAAGCCACTTTACGATCAGATTAAAGTCTTGTTAACGCAGAGTTTGATTGGTGGGGAATGGCGTCCTGGGGACATGATTCCCAGTGAGATTGATCTAGCAGGTCGTTATAAAGTCAGTCAAGGCACGGTTAGAAAAGCCATTGATGCCTTGGCCACGGAAAATATTTTAATCCGCCGTCAGGGTAAAGGAACCTTTGTCGCCACCCACAGTGCGGACAACATGAAGCTACGATTTTTGCGCCTCACCTCCATAGATGGCCAAAAAGAATTGTTAAAAAACGAATTTATATCCTGCGTAAAAGGCAAAGCCGATGTGCGCATGGGCCAAGTGTTGGATTTAAAAGCCGGTGCTTCAACCATAGAGATCAAGCGTTTATTAACGTTTTCTGGTCGCCCTTTAATTTTTGATCACATCATTGTTCCGGCTGCAGCGTTTAAAGGGTTGAATGGCAACCGCGTGGAAGAAAACAACGGTTCCATGTACAGCATGTACGAGTCCGAATACGGTGTGCGCATGGTGCGTGCTGAAGAGCGCTTAAAAGCCGTGGGGGCTAAAGGCGAAGTGGCCACTGCCTTAGGCTTAAAAGAGAACGAGCCTATTTTAAGCATAGAGCGTGTGTCCTTTACTTACGGGGACAAGCCCATGGAGTGGCGTTTGGGTATGTGCGTGACGGACAACCACCATTACATGAATGAATTGGAATAGGGATTTAATCGTTGCTAAGCCAACCTTGGCCAGTCGATCTGCATTTAATAGTAAGTAAAAAATTAACTAAAGGTAGAAACAATGGATGATTTAAAAAAACGTGCGCTGGATTACCACGAGTTTCCTAAACCCGGAAAATTGTCCGTTGAATCATCCAAGCCTTGCGCCAGCCAAGACGATTTGTCATTAGCCTACACCCCAGGGGTGGCGGTGCCGGTACGTGAAATAAACCGCGACCCTGCTAACGCCTACCGTTACACCAATAAAGGCAACTTGGTGGCCGTCATTACCGATGGTACGGCCGTATTAGGCCTGGGTAATATGGGGCCACTGGCGAGTAAGCCGGTGATGGAAGGCAAAGCCGTGTTATTTAAACACTTCGCCGGCATCGATGTGTTTGACATAGAGGTCAACGCCCCCAGCGTGGAGGCGTTCATCGAAACCGTGGTCAATATTGCGCCTACCTTTGGTGGCATTAATTTAGAAGACATCGCCGCACCGCACTGTTTCCGTATTGAAAATGAGTTGCGCGCGCGTTTGGACATCCCAGTGTTTCACGACGACCAGCATGGTACGGCGGTGATAGTGGCCGCGGCCTTATCCAATGCCTTGGAGTTGCAAGGCAAAACATTGGCTAAAGCTAAAATCGTGTTTTTAGGCGCCGGTGCGGCCGGTTGTTCCTGTGCGCGCTTGCTTAAATTGATGGGCGCGACCAACATCACCATGGTCGACAAGTCTGGCGTGCTCGATACGGCGCGACCTGATTTGCACGATAACAACCGTCATTTAGCCGTGGCACCCAGTGCCGCTAAAACCTTAGCCGATGTGATGCCGGCTGCCGATGTGTTTATTGGTGTGTCTGCGGCCAATGCCTTGTCGGTGGATTTATTAAAACTTATGGCGGCCAAGCCGGTGGTGTTTGCTTTGGCCAATCCCGATCCGGAAATACTGCCTAGCGTGGCCCATGCCGTGCGCGATGACATCCTGATGGCGACCGGTCGTTCGGACTTCCCGAATCAAGTGAACAATGCCTTGTGCTTCCCGTATTTGTTCCGCGGCGCATTGGATGCTAAAGCCAAACAAATTACCGACGAAATGCAAATTGCTGCCGCGCAAGCATTGGCGGCGCTTGCACGCGAACCGGTGCCAGCAGATGTCTTGCAAGCCTATAACTTAACAGGTTTGAGTTTCGGTAAGGATTACATTATTCCTAAACCGTTTGATAAACGTTTACTAGCGCGCGTGTCCGGTGCGGTGGCGGATGCCGCTAGAGCGCAACAGGCTAAATAGTAATGACCATGAAGCAAAAACTCGCTAAAAAAAATCGGCCTAAAAACCTGAATTTGTTCACCATACGTTTACCCATCAACGCATTGGTGTCTATCTTGCATAGGGCCACCGGTTGCGCCTTGTTTATGATTTTGCCGGTGATTTTATTGCTGTTGCAATGGTCTTTGCGTTCGGCCGATGATTTGCAGTTGGTCTTGGCTTTTCTGCATTCGCCTTTTATCAAGCTGGTGTTGATGGGCTTGGCTTGGGCATTTTTTCACCATTTCTTTGCCGGCATCCGTCATTTGGCGATGGACGTGCATTGGATGACAACGCTTATGAAAGCCCGTTACACCAGCAAGGTGGTGATGGTGCTAGGCTTGCTTGCCACACTGGTGGTGAGCATTACATTGTGGCTATAAATTATGTGGATTGAACTCTTAACCAAACGTTACCCCGGCATGCGCGCTTGGCTATCGCAGCGCCTAACCGGCTTGGCCATGGCGCTCTACAGCGTGCTGGCGGTGGGACGGTTTTTCTATCTGGCCCCTAGCGACTACCTAGCATGGGTCGAGTTTTTTCAGCCCCTGTGGTGGCGAGTGCTGACCATGTTGTTCTGGTTGGCCTTAACGCTGCACGCTTGGCTGGGTATACGCGATGTGTTCAAGGATTACGTGCCTAATGCCACCTTGCGCAGCCTCTTATTGAAGGCCTTGGTGATCTTGCTATGGCTGTATTTAGCTTGGGCAGCTTACCTGATGTTTGCTTAATTTTTTTGCTTAATTTGTTGGCTTAATTTAATTTTTATTTAAGGTTTATGGCTTATGGCAGTTGCAACGCAAGTATTTGATGCATTGGTGGTAGGCGGCGGTGGCGCCGGTTTACGTGCCTCATTGCAGTTAGCGCAATCCGGTTTAAACGTAGCGGTGTTGTCCAAGGTGTTTCCTACCCGTTCGCATACCGTGGCCGCGCAAGGTGGCATAGCCGCGGCGCTAGGCAACGTTGCCGATGATAAATGGTTGTGGCATATGTACGACACCATCAAGGGTTCGGATTACTTGGGCGACCAAGATGCCATCGAGTTTATGTGTAAAAACGCCGCCGCGGCCATATACGAATTGGAGCATTTTGGTATGCCGTTTGACCGATTGGAAAACGGAAAAATATTCCAACGGCCGTTTGGCGGCATGACGCAGAATTTTGGTGAAAGCGCGATTTCTCGTACTTGTGCGGTGGCCGACAGAACCGGTCACGCCATGTTGCATACCTTGTACCAACGTAACATCCAATCCAATACCCAGTTTTTTGTCGAGTGGTTGGCCTTGGATTTATTGCGCGATAAAGACGGCGACGTGCTAGGCGTCTTGGCCTTGGAAATAGAAACCGGCGAAGTGCATTGCATACGCGCTAAGGCCACCTTGCTGGCTACCGGTGGCGCAGGTCGTATTTTCAAGGCCAGCACCAATGCCTTCATCAACACCGGTGATGGCTTGGGCATGGCAGCGCGCGCCGGCATCCCTTTGCAAGACATGGAGTTTTGGCAATTTCACCCCACCGGCGTGCTCAATGCCGGTGTGTTGATTACCGAGGGCGTGCGTGGCGAAGGCGGCTACTTATTGAACAGCGAAGGCGAGCGTTTCATGGAGCGCTATGCCCCGCATGCAAAAGATTTGGCCAGCCGTGATGTGGTGTCGCGTGCTATTGCGACCGAAATTAAAGCCGGCCGCGGCGTCGGTAAGAACAAAGACGCGGTGTATTTAAAACTTGACCATTTGGGTGAGGCTTTAATTAACGATAAATTGCCCGGTATACGCGAGATCGCGAAAACCTTTGCTAACGTCGATCCGGTGAAAGACCCCATCCCCATCGTACCGACCGTGCATTACATGATGGGCGGCATTCCTACTAATTTACAAGGCCAAGTCATCGCCCCCGACGCCAGTGGCGGTCAATCGGTGGTCAATGGCTTGTACGCAGTAGGCGAGTGCGCTTGCGTATCCGTGCATGGCGCCAACCGTCTGGGCTCGAACTCGCTATTGGATTTAGTGGTGTTCGGTCGCGCAGCCGGTGACAAGATGGTCGAAGAAGTGAAAAAAGACAACAGCCATAAACCCTTGGCCGCCGACGCCTTTGATAAGACCTTGGCTAGGCTGAATCGCTTGGACACGCAAACCCAAGGCGAATCGGTTAAAGACGTGGGTGCAGCCCTGCGCGAGACCATGCAAACCCATTGCGGTGTTTTCCGTTTCCCGGATTTACTAAAAAGTGGCGTAGTGGAAATCGACAAAGTCGCCGAGCGGGCTAAAAACACCGTGATCTCAGACAAGAGTCAGGTGTTCAATACCGCTAGGGTGGATGCCCTGGAATTGGATAATTTAGTGGAAGTGGCCTTGGCCACCATGCACGCGGCGGAAGCCAGAACCGAAAGCCGTGGTGCGCATGCGCGTGAAGACTTTATGCAGCGCGACGATGAGAAGTGGTTGACGCATTCCTTGTACTACCGTGAGGGCCACCGTTTAAGCTACAAACCGGTGCGCTTGAAACCGCAAACCGTGGACAGCTTTGAGCCTAAAGCGCGCGTTTATTAATAGCGGCATGCCATCAAGTTAAGCTTACAGAGACGATAAAAAATGAAATTTTCAATTTACCGATTTAACCCAGACGTGGATAAAAAACCCTACATGCAAGACTACGACGTGGTCTTGGAAGACAGCGATCAAATGTTGCTGGATGCCTTGTTGCGTATTAAAGATTTGGACGACAGTTTAAGCCTGCGCAAATCTTGCCGTGAAGGCGTGTGCGGTTCCGACAGCATGAACATCAATGGTAAAAATGGCTTGGCCTGCATCACCAAATTGTCTGACCTAGAAGAGCCAGTGGTGTTAAGGCCTATGCCAGGTCTGCCGGTGATACGCGACCTGGTGGTGGACATGACGCAGTTCTTTGAAAACTACAATTCGGTTAAGCCGTATTTAGTCAACAACGATGAACCGCCTGCCACCGAGCGCCTGCAATCGCCGGCCGATAGAGCCAAGCTGGATGGTCTCTACGAGTGCATATTGTGCGGTGCGTGCACCACCTCCTGCCCATCTTTCTGGTGGAACCCGGATAAATTTGTCGGCCCAGCCGGTTTGATGCAAGCCTACCGTTTCATGGTAGACAGCCGCGATCAAGCCTTGGACGAGCGTTTGGATAATTTGGAAGAGCCAGACCGTTTATACCGTTGCCACAACATCATGAATTGCGTGGAAGTGTGCCCTAAAAAATTGAATCCCAATGCGGCCATCGCCCACATCAAAGATTTGAAATTTGAGCAAGCGCGCGAGCATAAAAATAAAGCGAAGAAGCAGATAGCCATTAAAGCGGTATAAGCCTCGCCATAACAAGAAAATAAGCCCATGACGACTAGCCCAAACATGACAGACGAAGAAGTGCGCCGCTTAAGCTGGCGTTGCCGTCGTGGGCTATTGGAATTGGATATCGTCCTGCAGCGTTTTGCCGCCCATTACCTCGCCGACTTGACGCAAAATGAGTTGGTGGCTTTGGATGGCTTGTTGGACTTGCCCGATAACGAATTTTTAGACGTGGTGACGTTACGTTTGCCCATTAGTAAGGTCATGGCTATGCAAGCAAGAGACTTAGACGGCCAAGCGCTGCATAGCGTGCTGGCTAAATTAACTGCGCGTGAACAAAACGAAGGCTAATTTAGCCTTCATTACATTAGTGAAAGAGCGATTATGACCCACTCAAGCAAAATCAAATGCTATAGCAACAGCGCCATGCTAGGCGAAAGCTGGCCCGGCATTCAGTTGTATTACCCGCCGGTTAAATATTCACCGGCACTGGGCATATACGAGGACTTGACGCAAGCTGCGGCGCGCATGCGCAAGCACGCGCACAACACGCAAGCGCACACCTTGATTTTTGACTTGGAAGACGGTTGCCGCCAAAAAGAAATGAGCCGCGATTTGTTGCGGCAAGAGCTGCCTTTGCTACGTAAGGTTAACCAGAAGGTGACCATCGCCATCCGAGCAAATTCTTTCCGTACCGATGAATACGAGCAGGACATGCAGTTGGTCAAGGACATGTCGGAATACATAGACGTGGTGATGTTGGCTAAAGCCGGCGAAGCTTACGGCGCCGCTGAGGTGCGTGATTTGTCTAATTTCTTAATAGAGATTAACCCTAACATCACCATACAGCCGATTATTGAGCACCCTAAATCGCTCAAAATTGCCCCAGAATTGTTGCAATACAACACGGTTAAACACGTGGTATTTGGTATCCATGACTTTTCTAAAGCCATGGGCATACACATCACCCCGGAAAACTGGATAGAAGAGTTGCAGTTCTACATGAACCACTTGATGTTTGACGCACGTATCGCCGGTAAGGGCGTGATAGGTGGGGTAGAAACTTTAATCGGCAGCAACATCATGCCGGATAAGTTTGTTGAGCCACACGACGTGCGCCGCTGGTTGGATTTGCACGGTGATAACGAGTCGCGCATCGTCTACAAGCACGCATGCCAAGAAGCGGCCATGGGTTTAACCGGCAAGCAAGTAATCCACCCCGGTCACATTCATTTATGCAAAACCGCTTACACGCCATCGCCCACCGAAGTGAACCAAAAAGTGCGCATCCTCAAAGCGGCCATCGAAGCAGATGCGTTACACGGCGGGGCGATTAAATTTGAAGGGGAGATGTTGGATCCACCTATGTTTGGTAAAGCCTTGCAAACCTTGTTGCGCGCGCATGCCTTGCAGGCGATTACCCCAGAAGACAAAAACTTTGCCTTGCACGTGCTGGAATTATTGCCGGCCCAAGTGATACGCCAAAACTGGCCATACGGCGCCATATTGTAGGTAGACGCAGTAGCCTGATTCGGCTGCATGCACAAAAAACGCTAAAAGGGATAGAGGATAGACCATGCAAACATTTGAAGAATTTCCAGTCTGGCAGTGGGCCGTGCCTAAACATTTTAATATTGGCGCGGCTTGCACCGATAAGCATTTGCACACGCCGATCGCGCAGACGGTGGCCATGGTAGTGGAAGACGACGCGCTGGGCACCTCGCAAATGACGTTTGCCGAATTGGCCAGTCGCACCGACCAATTCGCCCAGTTGCTGCGTAACAGTGGCGTGGCGGCAGGCGATAGGGTTTTAATCCGTTTGCCAAATAGCTTGGACTACCCGATTGCCTTTTTGGGCACCATGAAGCGCGGTGCTATTTCCGTGCCTACTTCCACCTTATTGACCGCCGAAGAAGTGGCCTACTTGGCTAAAGATTCCACTGCCACGGTGTTGGTGACAGACAAGGCAGCGTGGCCGGCTTTGCAAGGCCATTTGTCGAATTTGCCTCACTTGAAGCAGGTGTTTCTATCCGGTGTGGGTGAGATTCAGCCGCATGCTAGCTTGCAGGTCAGCGATTTAAGCCAACAGTTGGCCGCCATTAGCCATTGCGAAGGCAACCACCCCACGGCTAGCGATGACCCTGCCTACTTGGTTTATACCTCGGGTACCACCGGTTACCCTAAAGGCGTGTTGCACGCGCACCGTGCCTTGATTGGCCGTGAGCCCGCGGCTAAATATTGGTTTAATTTTGCCGAAGACCAGCAAGATCGCATCATGCATTCGGGTAAATTTAACTGGACCTATGTGTTGGGGACCGGCTTGATGGACCCCTTGTATTTGGGTAAAACCGTGATCGTGCACGAAGGTAAAAACGATGCCGATTTGTGGACGCGATTGATTGCCAAACACGCCGCCACCATTTTTGTCGGTGTGCCGACAATTTACCGCCAAATCATTCAAAAATCCACGGCAGCAAAAGCCGATGTGCCAAGCTTGCGTCACTGCATGAGTGCCGGTGAGCATTTGTCAGACGAAGTGTTGCAGCAATGGCGTGGCCGTTTCGGTCGCGATATTTTTGAAGCCGTCGGCATGAGTGAGTTCTCCTATTACCTAAGTCAGAGTGTGTTTAGGCCGATACGTCCGGGTTCTGCCGGCTTCCCGCAACCCGGCCATGCCATACAATTGCTTAACCCAGACACCTTAGAGGCCGTGCCGCTAGGGGAGGAGGGCATGATATGCGTGCCCGACAGCGACCCCGGTTTGTTCTTGCGTTACTGGAATCTCGATGAAGAAACGGCCAAGTACAAGCACGATGGCTGGTTCTTTACTGGCGATTACGCGCGTTACGATGACGACGGATACATCTGGTTCTTGGGCCGTAAGGACGACATCATCAAGAGCTTTGGCTACCGCGTGTCGCCTTATGAAATAGAGCGCGTGTACAAATCGCACCCAGCGGTGGCGGATTGCGCAGCGGTGGGCGAAGAATTGGAAAAGGATAAATTATTGGTGGTCACCTACGTGATCTTGCAGCCTGATGCCACTGTCACGGCCGATGAATTATTGGCCTTTGGTAAACAGCATTTGGCGGCCTACAAAACCCCAAAAACCGTGTATTTGACCAAGGATTTTCCCCGTACCAAAAATGGTAAAATCCTACGCAAGGACATCAACAATCAAATTGCCTACGCTAAATCGGCCAGGTAAGTTAACGCAACGCTAAAGCCAATATGACCACCATCAAACAAAACGATTTTATAGACAGCGTGGCCGATGCCCTGCAGTACATATCCTATTACCATCCGCTGGATTACATCCAAGCCTTGGGCCGTGCTTATGAAGCCGAGCAGTCGCTGCCAGCCAAGGACGCGATTGCACAAATTTTAAGTAACTCGCGGCTGTGCGCCGAGGGCAAACGGCCGCTATGCCAAGACACCGGTATCGTCGTGGCTTTTGTGCAAATTGGCATGCAAGTGCAATGGGATGCGCAGTTAACGGTGGAAGAAATGGTCAACGAGGGCGTGCGTCGCGCCTACACCTTGCCTGAGAACAAGCTCAGGGCGTCTATTGTCAGTGACCCAGCGGGTAAGCGCGGCAACACCAAAGACAACACCCCGGCCGTGGTGCACGTGTCCATGGTGGCGGGCGATAAAGTTGAAATAAGCATCGCTGCCAAAGGCGGCGGTTCAGAAAATAAAGCCAAACTGGCCATGCTCAATCCCAACGACAGCCTGGTCGATTGGATACTGGAAGTGGTGCCTAAAATGGGAGCGGGTTGGTGCCCGCCAGGTATGCTAGGCATAGGCATAGGTGGCAGCGCCGAGAAAGCCATGTTGCTGGCCAAAGAATCCTTGATGGCGCCTATAGACATACACGAATTGCAAGCGCGGGGCGCCAACAATCGCTTAGAAGAATTGCGCTTGGAAATTTTTGAAAAAGTGAATGCGCTAGGCATAGGTGCCCAAGGTTTAGGCGGGCTGGCCACGGTGTTGGACGTAAAAATATTGGATTACCCGACCCATGCCGCCTCATTGCCAGTGGCGATTATTCCTAACTGCGCCGCAACACGCCACGTGCAT
>JBEDKJ010000111.1:0-3576 GCA_041172285.1 Pseudomonadota bacterium | reverse complement strand
TTATATTGTATAAAGTTCGGCTAGCTAATAATGATTTAGGGAGTGGCATGAGTTTGCATGGTTTCGTAATGGTAGGCCTAGGTGCCGCAATTGGTGCCTGGTTTAGGTGGTTGTTAGCCCTTATGTTTAATGGCAATTTAATGGCGTTCCCCGTGGGTACCTTGCTTGCTAATTTAATAGGCAGCTATTTCATGGGTTTACTTATGGCATTGTTTACCTTTACCCCATCCATCAGTGCCGAGACCCGGCTTTTTCTAATTACCGGCTTATTGGGGGGCTTAACGACTTTTTCTAGTTTTTCTGGCGAAGCCATGACCTTGCTTACCAAAGGTCAGTATGCATGGGCAGGCACGCATATAGCCTTGCATGTGGTTGGCTCTTTAGCGATGACAGGTCTGGGTTTATTAACGGTACACATGCTTAGAAGCTGAAACTTTCTGATGCGCAATTGATTTTACGCAGACAAAAAAGGCCATGATAAATCATGGCCTTTTTCTTTTTGCTTCAGCTGATTCAGCTTGAGCTAATGCAGCACGATTATTTGTTCTGCGTTTCTACCATCACCATGGGTTCATTGATGCTTTCTGTTTTTGCGTCTTTTTGCCATGCGGCTGGCTTCCTAGGCGAACGTGCTTTAGGCTCATTCACCACCGGGTTGGCTTTAGGTGCATCCGCTTTCGTTTCCACCAATTGCAAGCCAGCTGCAGCTAAGTCAACTGGTTTGGTAGTGGCTTTGCGTGGGCGGGCAGGGCGCTTGTCGGCTTTGGTGCTCGGCGAAGCGGCCTTATCACTGATAACTGGCTCGCTTGTTACTGCGGCAAGCGGAACGGCAGTGTCAACAATGACTAGCTCGGTGTCGATTTTTGGGGCTTTTTCTGGCCTGGCTTTTTTGGCCGGTTTTGTCGCCTCGCTTACCGTTGTAGCAGGGGCAGCAGTTGGGCTATTCACCACCACATTTTCTACCGTATTGGCTGCCGCCATTTCAGTTTTGGCCATGGCTTCTACAGACTCATTAGCGACAAATGGACGGTTAGCATCGGCTTGCAAGCCTTCACCGCGATCGCGACGTCCGCGACGGTTATTGCGATTACGACGACCACCGGTTCTTTCGCTATTGGGCGTGGTCTCGCTTGGGTTTATTTCCCCATTGCCGTTAGCCTGTTGATGTTGCGGTTGACGAGGCTGTTGTGGCTTAGCTGGTCGTTGTTCCTGCGTTCTGGCTTCTTGTGGCTTGCCGTCATTAGGGCGATTTTGCCTATCCTGTGGCGCGTTTTTATTGCGGTCATTACGATTGCGGTTGCGATTGCGGTTGTTGCGGTTGCGATCGCGGTTGAATTCTTCGTTTTTCTCCGCTTCGGTTTTTTGTTTGCTGGCCGATGCGCTACTGAATAAGTTTTTAATGCGGCCCAGCAAGGATAAAATCGGTGCCGCTGCAGATTTTTCCGCCACAATGGGTGCCGGTGCTGCAGGGGTGATGCCTCTCACTGCGGCCACTGGCCTGACTTCCTTAGCCGTTTCTTCTGCTGTTGGGATGTAAGACGTTTCAGTTGGCAACTCCACTAATTTATAGCTGGCACGACTGGTTTCTTCAGTAACGTCGTCGTGTTTGACGCGCACGATGTTGTAATTTGGTGTTTCCAAGTGAATGTTTGGAATTAACACCACTTCGACGCCCATGCGTTGTTCGATGGCATGAATGTCGGCGCGTTTTTCGTTCAATAAGAAGGTCGCCACTTCAACTGGCAACTGCACCTGAATAATCGCACTGTTGTCTTTCATGGCATCTTCTTGCGTGATGCGCAATATGTGCAAGGCGGTGGATTCAATACCGCGGATGTGACCGGTGCCATTGCATCGTGGGCAAGGGATGTGATTGGTTTCACCTAAGCTTGGGCGCAAGCGTTGGCGTGACAATTCAAGCAAGCCGAAGCGGGAAATTTTACCGGTTTGCACACGTGCACGATCGTGATGCAAAGCTTCACGCAACGCATTTTCAACATCACGTTGATTACGTTGGCTTTCCATATCAATAAAGTCAATAACCACCAAGCCACCAAGGTCGCGCAAGCGTAATTGGCGGGCCACTTCTTCGGCGGCTTCCATATTGGTGTTGAAGGCGGTGTGTTCGATATCGCTACCACGGGTGGCGCGACCAGAGTTCACGTCTACTGAAACCAAAGCCTCGGTGTGATCGATAACAATCGCACCGCCTGATGGTAAGCGCACTTCGCGCGAGAAAGCCGATTCAATTTGGTGCTCAATTTGGAAGCGCGTGAATAGGGGGATTTCATCTTGGTACAATTTAACGCGGCCCACATTGCCAGGCATGACGTGGCTCATGAATTGCAAGGCTTGTTCGTGTATGTCCGGTGTGTCGATTAGTATTTCACCGATATCGGCGCTGAAGTAATCACGAATAGCCCTTATCACTAGGCTGCCTTCTTGGTAAATCAGGTACGCACCACTTTGCATAGTTGAGGCGCCATCAATGGCCGCCCACAATTGCGTTAAGTAATTTAGGTCCCATTGCAGTTCTTCGGCGTTACGACCAATACCTGCGGTACGAGCAATGATGCTCATGCCTTTCGGCACTTCTAATTGCGCTAATACATCGCGTAACTCGTCTCTGTCTTCGCCTTCAATACGGCGAGAAACACCGCCACCACGAGGGTTGTTAGGCATGAGTACTAAATAACGACCGGCCAGTGAGATGAACGTAGTGAGCGCTGCGCCTTTGTTGCCACGCTCGTCTTTGTCCACCTGCACGATGATTTCTTGGCCTTCTTTTAAAGCATCTTGTATGCGTGCTTTGCTGTCCGCACCTTCTTTGAAGTAACTGCGTGCGACTTCTTTGAAAGGTAAAAAGCCGTGCCTGTCCATGCCGTAGTCGACAAATGCGGCTTCCAGTGATGGTTCTATGCGGGTGATGACACCTTTGTAAATATTGCTTTTGCGCTGTTCTTTACCAGCGTGTTCTATGTCTAAATCGATCAGTTTTTGACCGTCTACGATGGCAACGCGTAATTCTTCCGATTGCGTTGCATTAAATAACATGCGTTTCATTGTTTGCTCCTGTAGGGCTTAAGGCGCAGACTGGGTATTGAAGGCAGATTAAGGTGATGGTGCCAATGGAATTGGCCATGCTACTGAAGGCGCGTTAAGTATGCGCGTAGGTGAAATCTAACGATTTTGAATTATAAAGACTAGCCGCGAAAAAGGCGCTATGTTCTAAAAATTATGAATAATCAACGAGTTATATAGCCTTATTGGCGAATGCAATGGCTGTATTTAAACAGGTTTTTATTTCATGTATTTCAATTGTAGGCAGCAAATTACAAGGTTTCTGCCTATCGTTAAATTAAACTAATCATTAAAATTTATGCCTTAGCGGCGTAAATTCGTTAAAATTCTATCTTCAGTAAATGCCTATTTAGCGATACGCCAAATCGGACTGTCACGTTAAGTCGCGCTTTATGTTTATTTGTCTGCGGCGGCTTGAGCGCTAATTTTTACTTGCTGCTACTTTATAATATGGCGAGCGGCGTTAACCAAGTATCTGTTTCCACTTTAAAAAGC
>JBEDKJ010000110.1:0-2727 GCA_041172285.1 Pseudomonadota bacterium | reverse complement strand
TCACGCCATCACCTGGACGCAAGCTAACGCCACCGCGGCTGCTCATGAATTCTGGCAGGCTGTGTTGCAATTTGATGTCCACCGGCTTGGGGTAGGCTGCCGTGTGGCAAAAACTTTGCATGACCAAGTCGGCGCTAAAGCCCAAGCAGGCCAATTCTTTCAACTCGTCGCGGGTCATGCCGCCGGTGGTGTCTTGCGAGCCAACTGTGGTGGCCTTAGGCTCACAGTACGCACCTGGGCGCACGCCCTGACCTTCGGGTAAGCCACAAGCTCTGCCGACCATTTTTTGCGCCAAGGTGTAGCCTTTGCCGCTGTCTTTCGGTGCCACGGCGGTAATAAATTGCGTGGTGGCTGGCAAACCTAAAGCGGCTCGTGCATTGGTGGTTAAGCCACGGCCTATGATTAGAGCAATGCGGCCGCCGGCCCGCACTTCGTCTGGCAACGTCACGGGCGACAGATCAAAGCTGGCGATTTCTTGGCCCGCTTCGTTTAATACCTTGCCAGCGTATGGCAGCAAGGTGATGACGTCACCGGTGGCCATTTTGGACACGTCACACTGTATGGGCAAGGCGCCAGAATCTTCGGCAGTATTGAAGAAAATAGGCGCGATCTTATTGCCCAATATGACCCCGCCGGTGCGTTTATTTGGAATGTTAGGAATGTCGTTGCCCATAAACCATTGCAAGGAATTGATGGCAGACTTGCGTGATGAACCGGTGCCAACGACATCGCCAACATAAGCTAATGGCAAGCCTTTTTTCTGTAAATTGGCTATGGTGTTCAAGCCTTCTGGCATTTTATTGATCAGCATGGCCTTGGCGTGCAAAGGAATGTCCGGGCGGCTCCAAGCATCTTGTGCCGGGCTCAAATCATCGGTATTGGTCTCGCCATCGACTTTGAACACCACCAGTTTAATCTCTTCGGCCAAAGTCGGCGCTTGGGTAAACCACTCGGCATTGGCCCATGAAGTAATGAGTTTTTTCGCGTGCGGGTTACCGGCCTGCATTTTTTCAGCCACGTCGTGAAAGGCATCAAACATCAATATGGTTTTGCTTAAAGCCGCCACGGCTGCTTCGGCCATGGGGGTATCCAGCAAGGACACCAAGGCTTGCACGTTATAGCCGCCCAACATGGTGGACAACAATTGCACCGCGTGCGCCGGGTCAATTAACGGTGACTTGGCCACACCATTGGCAATGTCAGCCAAAAAAGCGGCTTTAACGTATGCGGCTTGGTCCACCCCAGCTGGCGTGCGATTGGTAATTAAATCCAACAAGGTATCGGCTTGATCGGCCGCTGGATTTTTTAGCAATTCAACCACTTGCGCGACTTGTTCGGCGTTGAGTGGCAAGGGGGGCAGTTGTTGTGCGGCGCGTTCTTGAACGTGAATTTGGTAAGCTTTTAACATGGTGTTCGCAATCTTTAGTTTGGTTAAAATTTAAGGGTTGATTATAACAATTTGCAAGCCAGACTCGGTTTTAGCTGCGTTAATTTTCTTGGCTATACTAGGCCCGGGTGCGATAGGCAAGCACACTACTGGTAAATAGTATTAGCAAAAGGTGTGCCACAACTTTGGCCTTTGGCTGAGGCTTCCATTTTATCCATCAGCTCTTTTTCATAGCCCTTGCCGTGCTTTAATTCTAAAAACGCCCGCACCTCAAACACATCGACAAAGCCATTTTTATCGGTGTCCATTAAAGCAATGTTGTCTGCCACCGATGGGCCTACATAGCGACCGTCTTGATCGGTCAAATAGCCCAATAAGTCGGTAGCCTGGGCCATGCACGGCAACAGCATCAAACACAATGTAAGCTTGCGGCCTAACTTAAGAGCTGGCATAGCGCGTTCTCCCACGTCATTTTTTAACATTGCTTGATCGCCAAACGGGCCAGCTTAAGTCTGGCTTGGTCCACGCAATCTTGCGCTGCCCACTACTTTACATGCATTTGTATGGCGTGCTGTGCGATTTTTTCTTTCCACAACGCCGGTCCAGTTTGGTGCACCGACTCCCCATGGCTGTCCACGGCGACCGTGACCGGCATGTCTTCCACAGTAAATTCGTAGATGGCTTCCATGCCCAAATCGGCAAAGGCCAACACCTCGGCTTTCTTAATGGCTTTGCTGACCAAGTAGGCTGCCCCGCCGACGGCGGTTAAATACACCGAACGGTGCTTGGCGATCAGGGCTGTGGTTTCATCGCCACGTTCGGCTTTGCCAACCATGCCCAACAATCCTACTGGACCCAACATCATCTCGGTGAAACCGTCCATCCGCGTCGCCGTGGTCGGACCAGCCGGCCCTACTGCTTCGTCGGCAACCGCGTCCACCGGGCCCACGTAATAAATAAATCGATTGGTAAAATCCACCGGCAAAGGCTCGCCCTTGGCCATCATGCTGGCAATGCGTTTGTGCGCGGCATCGCGACCGGTTAATAATTTGCCACTTAACAGCAAGGTTTGGCCTGGCTGCCAAGCCTGTATGCTGTCTTTCGTTACGCTATCCAAGTCCACCCTCAAGGCGGCACTGCTGGGTGCCCACTGCACTTGCGGCCAATCGTTTAAGTTAGGCGGCGTTAATTGGGCCGGGCCGCTGCCATCCAATTCAATATGCACGTGGCGTGTTGCGGCGCAGTTAGGAATAATCGCCACTGGCAATGAGGCGGCATGGGTCGGGTAATCCAATATTTTTACGTCCAACACCGTGGCCAGCCCGCCTAAACCTTGGGCA
>JBEDKJ010000109.1:0-2941 GCA_041172285.1 Pseudomonadota bacterium | reverse complement strand
CGCAGGCGCTGCGTCTTGCAAACGCCATACGTCATCGATGATTTGATCGGCAGCTTTCTCTGCTGCCGCCGCTGGAAAATAGATGTTAATGGTCACGCAGGCGGATAAGCTTAAGCCTACAACCATTGCTATGACTGCTTTTTTCATGTTCACTTCCCTTTACTAAGCATGCGCCGTTGCATGATGGCGCGACTACCTGGCTATTGAATAACCGCCTTGCTGTTGCCATCGGTAATGCGTTTAATTCTTGCCAATAAATCCGACCAACTAATACGCTGGGTATAGCCATTGACGTTCACCGCTGGCAGACCTTGGCCTTTAACTATCACGTAGCCTATGGCATTGCTTTCCACGCCGGCCATCTCACAGACATCTTGCCGTAATTTGCAACTTAAGCCTATCTTATCGTAGTTAAATTCTTTAAAAAATTGTAAAAAAGTCCGCTGCACAGCCGCAGCCGTGCCTTCGCCACCTAAGGCCGTGATGTTTTCTACCGCGCGTTGGGATATTTTCTTGACCTGCTTGCCCGGACTGGTTCGAATTGAGGCATCCAAGTAGACTGGCTTCCAATTTTCCAATTGCATGTTTTGCACGTCGCCGTCTAACTTACCTTCAATTCGACCAAAGCTATAGGTGCGAGTGAGCTCACCCAAATCCAATTGACGCATGCTCAAATCGGCATTTAAGCGTGGCACCACGCCCAAGGGATCGTCGATTTGCAAATGATTCATGCCAACCGTGCCGTTAAACACATTAAAAGTCATGGCGCCATTCATCAGTAACTGCTTGTCGGCGTAACTCACTTGCGGCACCTGCCCTGAAATCTTACCTTGCATGCTAGGCCAACCCAGCGCCTGGCTAAATTCCGCCATGCTAATCGGCGTCAAATTCATGCTGACGTGCCAATACCATTGGCCATCAATAATCGCCGCCGACAGGTCGGTGAAGTTCAAGGCGCCGTCTAATAAAGGCAAGCTCAGCTTGGGCGCACTCAAGGCATAACGGTTAATCTGCGCCTGCAATTGGGTTTTAGCTAAAGGCAGCTTGAGCACATGGCCGGAAGCATACGACACCGACTGCGTTTTCACCTGATCGTAATCCCATGGCAGATGCGCTTGCAACTGCTTAAAGGCAAATTTACCCTTGTTGTCACGGATGTCGGTGTCGCGTAGCGTTAACTCAAAGCTTTTGGGCTGACCTTCTTTTAGCTCAAATTGCCAATCTGCTTGACCAGTCACCGTTAAATCGCCAAACACCGACTTCTCCGCCATGGGCTTTAAAAACACCGCATACAAGCCAGCAAAATCCACTTCTTGCGCTAGGATGCTGGCTTCCTCAAGCCGACCCGTCGCCGTGTTAATGCGCCCTGCCGCCGACACACGGCCCACGCCATTGACTAGCAAGTTGGCTTTATCCACCCACAGTAGGTCGTCTGTAAAACGGCCATTGATGTCCAATTGGTTGCCAGCCTTAGCAAAATAAAATGGCTGCCAATAAAGCTCACCGGCATCCCATCTTAGCAGGCCATGCCATGCCCAACCGGCTTGCGATGGCTGGGCTGACAAGCTAATTTGACCGCTTAATTTTTCCCCCGCATGCAAGCCAGACGCATCGCTAAATTGCGCATCGCTGAAGCGCAAATCGGCCGCCCACTGCTCTGGTTGTATAGTGGCCCGTAAGGAGAAAGGCAACCGAATTTGCTTAGCCTGCAATTGGCCATTTAGGCAATCTATCTGCCCAGCTTCAGTGATTGCCAGGCGACCACAACCGAGGCTAAAGGGGATATAGCCGGTCGACCGCTTGTCTTGCAAATCAGACTTTAATGCCGTTGTGGGTTTTATTTGGGCTTTAAGGCTCAGCTTGGGCGCTTCGCCTTGCCAGTCCAGGTTAAGGTCGGCGTTCTTTAGTGTGGCGTTTGGGCTAATGAGCTCGTCTATTTGCACCCGTACGGTGCTGATGGCATAGGCGCTTGGACTGCTTAGGCTGGCTAATAAAAAACAGGCTAGTAAACGTGTGCGGCGCATGAGCCTATGCGCTTAAGCGGGGAATACCCCAGTGGACAAGTAACGGTCACCGCGGTCGCAGATTATGGTGACTATCACGGCATTTTCCACTTCCTGGGATAGTTTGAGTGCCGTATACAGCCCACCGCCACTGGAAATGCCGGCAAAAATGCCTTCTTTGGCGGCCAATTGACGGGTGGTGTTTTCTGCTTGCGCTTGGTTAACGTAGCGCAAGGCATCCACGCGCTTGGCATCGTAAATTTTAGGTAAATACGCTTCCGGCCATTTGCGTATGCCGGGTATTTGGCTGCCTTCTTCCGGTTGCACGCCTATGATTTGGATAGCGGGATTTTGCTCTTTTAAATAGCGTGACACGCCCATGATGGTGCCTGTTGTGCCCATGCTGGCAACAAAATGGGTGACTTTGCCGTTCGTGTCCCGCCAAATTTCGGGGCCCGTGGTTTCATAATGCGCCAAGGGATTGTCCGTGTTTGCAAATTGATCCAAGACCACGCCCTCGCCTTCAGCCTGCAACTTCATGGCCACGTCTCTAGCCAATTCCATGCTGCCGTCTTTAGGCGTCAATATAAGCTCAGCGCCGTATGCGGTCATGCTTTGGCGGCGCTCTATGCTTTGGTTTTCTGGCATGACCAATATCATTTTATAGCCACGCATGGCCGCCACCATAGCCAAGGCAATGCCGGTGTTGCCGCTGGTGGCCTCAATGAGCGTGTCGCCCGGCTTGATGTCACCTCTGGCCTCAGCACGGCTAATCATGCTGTAAGCCGGCCTATCTTTCACCGAGCCAGCCGGGTTATTGCCTTCTAATTTGAGCAATATGGTGTTGCTGGTTTTGCCCGCCATGCGCTGCAATTGCACCAAGGGCGTGTTGCCAACAAAATGATCTAAGGTTTTATATGCCATATCCGGTCGCTTGC
>JBEDKJ010000108.1:0-7054 GCA_041172285.1 Pseudomonadota bacterium | reverse complement strand
CACCTGGTGCTAATTCCCAATGGCCGTTGATGGCCGTGGCCTCATCCACCGGGATCTCCCATGCCGCTTGCAAGCCTCTAAAGTGGTCTATGCGCACCACATCGAACAAGGCATGTTGCGTCGCCATGCGCGCTATCCACCAGGCATAGTGGTCGCTTGCCATGGCTTGCCAATCGTAATGCGGGTTGCCCCAACGCTGGCCGGTAGCCGAAAAATAATCCGGCGGCACACCCGCCACCACCGCCATGTTTTTATTGGCATCCAATTTAAACAAATGCGCTTTAGCCCAAACGTCTGCGCTATCGAATGCCACAAAAATTGGTATGTCACCAAATAAACAGACGTTTTTTGATGTGGCATAGCTTTTGAGCTTTTGCCACTGACTAAAGAATAAGTATTGGGCAAATGCTATCTCGGCAATTTCTTCAGCCAACTCTAGGCGCGCCTGCTTTAAAGTGGCGGCATCGCGGTTTTTATAAGGGTCTGGCCACTGATGCCACGCCTGCTGTTTAAAGTGCTGTCGTAGGGCTAAAAATAGCGAAAAATCCCCTAACCAATAGGCTTGTTGTTGGCAAAAATCGGCGTAAGCCTGTTGCATGCCCATGTTGTTAGTGCGGGAGTATGCCTGATAAGCTTTTGACAATAAGGCTAGCCTGCTTAAGCGTCCTTGAAGGTCCGCTGCACTCAACATTTCATCGGCCACCAGCGCCGATAGGTCTATAAAATCGGTATTGCCGGCAAAGGCAGACAGGCACTGATAAGGGGAGTTATCGGCGTGCGGCATATTGATAGGCAAGGTTTGCCAAACGCTGGCACCGACCGCCTGCAAGAAATCAACAAATCGGTAAGCGTCCTCACCCAAATTGCCCACCGAGTTGGGGCCAGGTAAGGAACTGATGTGCAGCAACACCCCGGCACGGCGTTTATTTAACGGGGGACTGTATTGTGTGTCTGCCATGAATGCCTATACCCAATCGCTACGCCGCAGGCGATTAGGCTTGACCTCTGCGCATGGTACCGGCATTGTCCGCATGGCCACCGCCACTGCTGATGCTGGTATGCAAGGCTTTGGGAACGGGCTGTTGCAACAAGGCGTATAAATTCATCAAATTACGGCGATAAAGCTGATCAAAACTGGCGACACTGTCGGACGAGTTGTAGTCCCCAAACCACCAAAACCAATCCGATCCCTCGCATACAGACAATTGCCGTTCGCAGGCGGCTATTTGCTTAGCGTCAAGCTTGTTCCCCGCTAGCACGCTGTCGTAAGTTTTCTTGGCTTCGCACAACAAATCCCAAGCCAAGTTTTTGTCCTTACTGCCTATCCAGGTGCTAAACGTACCGTATACCCAACTGCCAGCAGCTATGCGCGGCAAGGCAGGCGCGGGGATATGGACTGCTGGGCTAGCCTTGGCTTCAACCATGCTGACGATATCGCTGAAGGTGGTCATTTCGATATCGGGGTGCGCACTCAAGGCTTCGTATAACTCCGTTAAAAAATAGTAGCCGTTGTAAGGGTAATATTCCCATGCGTTTTCGCCGTCTAGAATCACGCTGACTACTTTAGCTTGATTGGGATCGTTACATTCCGCTTGATGAATGCGCTCTAAGCTGGCAATAAAATCTTGCACGGCATCCGGCGTGTGCATTTTTGCGTATTCAAAGCCTATCTTATCGGACAGGTTGTCGTCCCTAAAAAAACACAGCAAGCTCTGCTTGCCATTGCTGACGCGATAGGGCTGATATAGGTACTCGTTTTTGTCGTCCACGCTTAACTGCGATTTTAATAAACTATTGACCAACACCGATTGACCGGTGGCCGCCCATGCCACGCCTTGTTCCGCCATCAATGATAAGGCAGCTTCAGACACGCCGCCTTCTGCTGGCCACATGCCGCGCGGCGGTTCATTAAAAATAGTTTGGTGGAAAGCCTTGGCTGCCGTCACATGGGCAACAGCACGATTTTGACCGCCTGCATACTTGGCGTATTTCGGCAATGGGGCGTAAGGCATGGCGTCCAGCGTGGTTTTAAAATCCAATAACAAAGGCAAGATTGGGTGGTAATAAGGTGTACTGGAAATCTCAATTTGCTTGCGCTTAAGCAAGGCTTTGTAGCGAGGGATCAGCCCGGCTATGGTCTCGGCAATGACGGCAAAAAGTTGCTGCCTATCACTCAGACTAAACAGCACGCCCTTGTTCATTAAGTCTTGAACGACTTTATTGTTCCTGCGTAAGCTTTCACCGCACCAGGCTAAGTGATACCAAACCAACAAATCGGCTTTGTATTGACCGGACAAATAGCGAAACTGATCTTGGCAACCGACCTGCTCCACTTGTTGGTATAGGCTCAATAAGCGCTGGTAGTGCGGAAAGGGGCTGAGCATTTTTTCATGGTGGCTTTTAAAGCAGCTTTCAACCACCAATTGGCATTCCGCCTCATTCAAACCGGATAAATCCTCATGCACCAGCAAAGCCAATAGCGGATCTCGCAGGCTGTTAGTGCTAAATTGCTCGGTGTAATCTTGCAACTGCTCGAGCAAGATGGGCACAAAATTAAAGCTGACCCGCGCTTTAGGATTGGCTTCTAGGTGAAAAGCCATGTCACTGTAGTCTTTTATGGCATGCAAATAGGTCCAAGGCAATACGTATTGATTGCTAACGGTGTCGCGGTAATCCGGTTGATGCATGTGCCAATAAAGGTTGAGGTACAGCTTAGGGCGGGTTGACTTCAATTAAACACAACTTTCATTAAACATTAAAAATACTTTATAAGCACTTGATTTATATATCAAACTACTCTGTATAAATCTTGCCCCAACATATCCGGCGTCACCAGGGTGATGCCTTTTTCAGACACATAAAAACGTTTAGCATCCAAGGCTAAATCCACGCCTATTTGCATGGCCTCAGGAATCACGCAACCGCGGTCTATCACGGCATTTTTTAATACCACGTGCCGATTTACCGTCACTTTAGGCAAGATAACCGTGCCTTCAATCTTGCAATAACTGTGCACGCGCACGTCCGAAAACAACACCGAACTGTCTACCGTGGAACCGCTGATTAAACAGCCACCGGACACCAAAGAATCGGTGGCGCAGCCGGCACGCCCTTGGTCATTAAAGACAAATTTAGCCGGCGGCAAATGCTCTTGATAGGTCCAAATTGGCCAATCCCTATCGTATAGATTGAGCTCGGGAATGACCCGAGTAAGTTCCATGTTGGCTTCCCAATAGGCGTCTATGGTACCCACGTCGCGCCAATAGTAATTACCATTTTTAGCGCCTACGCAACTTTCAGTGAAGCGGTGTGCTTGGATTTTGTATTTTTGGATAATGTAAGGAATGATGTCGCCACCAAAATCGTGGCTGGATTTTGGGTCACCCGCATCACGCACCAATTGCTCGTATAAAAATTTGGCATTGAATATATATATGCCCATGCTGGCAAACGCTTTAGTCGGATCACCGGGCATGTGTTTAGGCGAGGCAGGCTTTTCAGCAAACTCCACCACCCTATCCGTATCGTCCACCGCCAATACGCCAAAACCCTTGGCGTCCTCCAATGGCACGTTAATGCAGGCGACCGTCATGTCAGCGTTATTTTTGACATGGGTGGCGAGCATTTTGCCGTAATCCATCTTGTAAATATGATCACCGGCCAATATCAATATGTAGTCGGCACGGCCTTCACGCAACAAATCCATATTTTGGTAGACCGCGTCGGCGGTCCCCTTATACCAGTCCTCCGAGATGCGTTGCTGCGCTGGAATAATATTCACGTACTCATCAAACTCACCGCGCAAAAATCCCCAACCACGTTGCAAGTGTTGGATTAAACTTTGTGCCTTGTATTGCGTGGCGACATTGACGCGGCGTATGCCGGAATTAATGCAATTAGACAGGGGGAAATCGATAATGCGGTATTTGCCGCCGAATTGCACCGCTGGCTTAGCGCGCCAATCGGTTAAATTTTTTAAACGACTGCCACGCCCACCAGCCAATATGATGGCTGCGGTGCGCTTGGTTAAGGTACTGATAAAACGGTCTGAATGTTGACTCATTTGTTGTGCATCCGTCATGCTACCCTCCTGAAGTTTGATGGTCATCAAGCAAACCCTTGCGCTATCTGGTTTAATTTAACTTCCAAGCATTCTGTTCTACATTATAATCAGCTTAAAGCACTATAATCTAGTTAAAACACGGCTAAACAAGCAAATAAAGCCAAATAATCGCAATTAATTTTGCAATGGAATTAGGGAGAGGCATCTTGGCAAACACGACAGGCGTCGCGGTAAAAAAAACCGCAAAAGTGGCCACTAAATCGGCAGCCAAACCCATTGCTAAAACCAAATTGCCGCTGCAATCGGCAGCTAAACTTGCCCATGATGGCTTGCGCATGATTTTAAAAGCCAAGCACCACGATCCATTTAGTTTTTTAGGTATGCACCAAATCGATGGTGGCTTCGTATACCGCGCCTTCCTTCCTCAAGCTAGCAACGTAAGCGTAAAACACGGCAAGCTATGGCTAGAGCTAGAAAAAACCCACGACGATGGCTTGTTTGAAGTGAGCAGCGAAACCGCCTTAAGTCTGCCCTGTTTGCTTAAAATCAGTATCGGTGATGACGCTTACGAAACTTACGATCCTTACACTTTTGGCAGCAGCCTGACTCAAGATGAACTGTATTTGTTTGGCGAAGGCCGCTTGCTGCAAGCTTACAAAACCCTGGGCGCGCAATGGAAAGTCCAAGAAAACGTCAGCGGCGTGCGCTTTGCCGTTTGGGCACCGAATGCAGAACGCGTTAGCGTAACCGGTAGCTTCAACAATTGGGATGGCCGTGTGCATTCCATGCGTGCCCATGGCTCCAGCGGCGTTTGGGATATTTTTATTCCCGGTCTTAGCAGCAACGACAGCTATAAATTTGAACTGCGTAACCGCCACAGTGGCGCCGTTTTAGTCAAAACCGACCCTTACGGTTTCGAATTTGAAGCGCGCCCAGGCACGGCCGCTAAAATCAGCCTCAACCAACATCAATGGCAGGATGCGGCATGGATGGCTACCCGCAAAAAAAATGACTGGCTGCACGCGCCATTTAATTGCTACGAAGTGCATCTAGGATCTTGGCAGCGCAATGCACAAGGGCAATTTTTAAGCTACCGTGAATTGGCCGCTACCCTAGTGCCATATGTGGCCGAGATGGGCTACACACATGTTGAATTGATGCCCCTGTCCGAGCACCCGTTAACCGAATCTTGGGGCTACCAAACCACCGGCTATTTTGGTGTTACCAACCGTTTTGGCTCACCCGATGATTTGCGCTTTTTGATTGATGCATTTCACCAAGCCAACATCGGCGTGGTATTGGATTGGGTGCCCGGCCATTTCCCAAAAGACGATTGGGCATTGGCGCGCTTTGATGGCACCGCCCTTTACGAGCACGAAGACCCGCGTTTAGGCGAACACCAAGATTGGGGTACCTATATATTCAATTATGGGCGCAATGAAGTACGTAATTTTTTAATGGCCAACGCGCATTATTGGTTAACGGAATTCCACTTGGATGGCTTCCGCGTCGATGCCGTGGCATCCATGTTGTATTTGGATTACTCGCGCAAAGCCGGAGAATGGTTACCAAACAAATTTGGTGGCCGAGAAAATCTAGACGTGATCGATTTTTTTAAGCAATTTAATGTGATGATTGGTGAAGAGTTTCCTGGCGTCTTAACCATAGCCGAGGAATCGACCGCATGGCCTGGTGTATCCCGCCCAGTCTATTTGAGTGGACTGGGTTTTAGCATGAAGTGGAACATGGGCTGGATGAATGACACCCTCGCCTACATTGAGCACGACCCAGTGCACAGGCGCTACTACCATGACATGCTCACTTTCGGGCAACTCTACGCCTACTCGGAGAATTTTGTGTTGCCCTTCTCGCACGACGAAGTGGTGCATGGCAAGCATTCATTATTGGATAAAATGCCCGGTGATGCTTGGCAAAAATTCGCCAACTTGCGTCTGCTGATGACCTACCAAATGACCACACCAGGCAAAAAACTCAATTTCATGGGCAATGAATTCGGTCAAGGACGCGAGTGGAACGTCAACAGCAGCTTGGATTGGCATTTGCTGGGTGACGACTACCAGGGCCATCAATGGCACCGTGGCATCAAACAAGTCAGTGGCGATTTAAATAAACTGTATAAACAACAGCATGCATTGCATGCCCTGGATTTTGAATCGCAAGGCTTTGCTTGGATAGATTGCCACGATAGCGACCAATCAATTGTTAGCTACCTACGGCGCGGTTTGGACAATAGTTTTGTTATAATAGTGCTTAATTTCACACCGGTATTACGCAACAACTACCGGATAGGCGTGCCACAAGCAGGCAGTTACCAAGAAATCTTTAACAGCGATGCGGCATGCTATGGCGGCAGCAATCAAGGTAACGGATTAGGCTTACACACGGAAAACGTGGCATGGATGCAACACAATCAATCACTGGTCATAACCTTACCACCATTGGCAGGTATCGTTTTACAGTTAAATTAACTTTAAATTAAAGCACGACTAACTAAATGGCTGCACTAACAACTTTACCGGTATGGCAAGCGCTATGCCGTCATCAGAAAACAATCGCGGCAAGCAATATGCGCGATTTGTTTGCCCAAGATACAAAACGCTTCGATAAATTCAGCTTTCAGCTTGATGATATGTTGTTTGATTTCTCTAAACACCGCATCAACGATGAGACGCTGCCTTTGCTCTTGCAATTAGCCAGAGAAGCGCAGTTAGAAAGTTGGCGTGACCGCATGTTCGCCGGCGAGAAAATCAACATCACGGAAAATCGGGCTGTGTTGCACACGGCTTTGCGCAACCGAAGCAATCGGCCGGTATTGGTCGATGGCGTGGACGTCATGCCTGAGGTCAATGCGGTGTTAGCGCAAATGCGCGATTTCTCAGAGAAAGTCCGCTCAGGTGCATGGTTAGGCTACACCGGCCAACGCATTACCGATGTCATTAACATAGGCATAGGTGGCTCAGACCTTGGCCC
>JBEDKJ010000107.1:0-5306 GCA_041172285.1 Pseudomonadota bacterium | reverse complement strand
CCAACATAGGGTATTGCTTGTGTTTGGCGATTTCCTGAGCCAGCAATGCACCGTATTCCGCCTTAAGTTGCTGCGTGTCAATCGCCACCGGCGGTGGCTCTGGGCTAGGTGGTTTGCTGGGGGCTTCGGGTTTTTGTTCAGCAGGCGTGATGGCCGCCGTGATGGGGCTAAGCTCTTGCGTTACCACGGGCACAACGGCTTTGGGTGCCTCTACCTTGGCCGCCTCCACCTTGGGCGCTGTGGTAACTGGCGGCGGCGTATTGGCTTTGACTGGCGGTGGCGGTACGTTAGGCGGCGGCTGCACTGGTGGGGGTGGCGGCGCCAGGGCGGCAATCGGTTCAGGTGGCTGGGTTTCAATCAAGTCCACAGTAAACGTAGGCTTGGGCGCAGGGGTTGGATCCATCGCTTGAAATTTGATGATGGCCGCCAGCGCGTGTGCCGCAATGGAGGCGGCAAAGGCACGGTATAACAATCGCCGGTCGTGGCGACGGATGGTGGTGTGTGTGATCAAATTAAAGCAGCCTAAATACGCATCATGCCCTAAGTGTTTCGTGAAATTTAGCGCCTACTCGGCATCCACTGGCTAGGCATTATTGCACAAATCATTTTTGCAAATGTAATGGCTGTGTCTTTTTGCTGCCTGCACGACATTATTTTCATGGTCAAATGCAGCTTAGGTATAATGGTATAACACTTAAAAAAACGCAATAATGCCGCGTTACAGCCCATGAATCTCAGCTTGTTTGTTTTGATACGAAAGCACAATGCCTTCCCGCTTTCAGCTTGGGTCGGCTTGGTTTTTTTTACCTTTGGCCTGTTTAGCACAGCTCTTTTCGCCATTGATTTGCAACCTGGTGAAATCGCCGCGCCACCGCCTGGAATGAACTTAATTCAGCTTAATGTTGTTAGCAGCCAGCGTGGCGATGCTTACCAAGCCAAGCAAAAGGTTTCTGATGCCACCAAGCTTGTCAGCAATCAATTTCAGTTGCGCTATATCCACACATTTAAAACCGCTGATTTACCCAGCGTGGTCTATGTGCAAACCCCCTTGGGTTATGTGCACCCAGAAAAGGCCTTAAGCTCGGTTTACAACAAGCAATCT
Source organism: Pseudomonadota bacterium (assembly GCA_041172285.1). Lineage (GTDB taxonomy): Bacteria > Pseudomonadota > Gammaproteobacteria > Burkholderiales > Methylophilaceae > Methylotenera. Next base: position 4,204 of record JBEDKJ010000107.1, on the reverse strand, counting down.
GGCTTGGGCGACACCACCATGGTCTACGCCATATGGCCGTATGCCAACCGTGAAGAGAAAAAGTATTGGGGGGTGGGCGTTTATTTGACGCTGCCCACTGGACAATACGAGGCTGCCAACGGCCTCATTAACATGGGTGGCAACCGCTACAGCTATGCATTGCAAACAGGTTATCAAATGGAATTATTACCCAAGCTTAATTGGATGGCGGCGGTTGATGCGGTGTGGTTTACTAAAAATAATGAGTATTTTGCTAACCAACTGTCTACCCAGCAGCAAACGCTCAAGCAGGACGTGCTTTACACCGCGCAAACTGGATTTAGCTATGACCTTAATCGGCAATACAGTGTGGCGGCAGCCTATTTTTTTACGCAAGGCGGTGAGCGGGTTTTAGATGGTGTGGACGTGGCCAATTCGGAAACCCGCGTGCATCGCTACCAGCTTACCGCGACGTCGCGTTTTTCCTTTGGCCAAGTCATGCTGCAGTACGGCAATGATCTGTCCACCAAGAACGGCTATATTGAAGATCGCCGGGTCATCATGCGTTTTATTAAGCCTTTTTAATTAAGCATGGCCGTCCTCCGATGCTTTTTTGCCATCTTTGCCATGCTGCTAAGCTTGACTGCTGCAGCTGCGCCTCAAGATTACGTGCTCGAACGTGGGTATATCGAAGATGCGAGCAATGCCATGAGTTGGGAGCAAGTCCAGCAAATGAAGGTCACGCCTTACCAAGGCATGCTTGCTAAGGGCTACAGTCGCTCATCTTTTTGGGTTAAATTGAAGCTGCAAGCCGCACCCGATTTGGTGCAGACAAATCAGTCGCTCATCCTCCGTATAGAGCCCACTTATTTGGATGAAATAGCGCTTTATGATCCGCTAGAACCGACTAAGAAAAATCGATTTGCCGGTGATCGTCACGAATGGGCCGATTTTGAGTATCAATCCTTGGTCTACAATTTCGTTTTGCCTGCCTCAACGACCGATAGGGATGTCTGGTTGCGGCTTAAGACATCCAGTACCAGCATGATGTCTGTGCATGCCTATACCCTAGAAGATGAGCATAAGCGTGATCAGCAATACCTTTTGCTGACGGCGATGCTGTCTGTGCTAATTTTTATTTTTTTCGTCTGGGGCGCGCTCTATTGGAGTTTGTCGCGTGACCGATTAATAGGCGTTTTCACTATCAAACAATTCGTTGGTCTTGCGTTCGTGGCATCCTATGCCGGTTACTTTAGGCTATTTTTGAGTGACCATTTGTCGGCCCTAACGCTCGATTATATGAACAGCGCTTGGGTGTTGTTAACAACATTCACGACGGTGTGGTTTCACTTTGAGTTTTTCAAGGATTACGCACTAAAGCGCTGGGGGGTGCTGTTTTTTTACGGCTTACTCTCAGCAACGCCTTTGGCGCTGTTGTTCATCGCATTCGGTGACCTGACGGGTGCACTCAAGCTCAACATGATAGCGGTCATGCTTGCGAGCCCGTTTATGTTAACGGCCGCCCTGACCTCAATCGATTGGTCCTCGGTTAGGCATAACCCTGCTGCCTTGCCGAAACGGGTGATGATAGGCTTTCATGGCTTATTTTTCGTGGTGGCGTCTATCACGGCAATTCCGACATTGGGCATCATTCCCATCACCGACATGGCCCCGCATTTTGTGATGATACATGGGTTTCTGACCGGCTTAGTGATGCTGGTGATGCTGCAATGGCGGAATAAGCGCATCTATGAAAATCAAGTATTGGCCACTAGGTTGGCCAACCAACAGGCCGAGCAGGAACGCCAACAACGCAGTGAGGAACGGCGTTTTTTAGAGATGCTTACGCACGAGCTTAGGACATCCTTATCGGTCATACAAATGGCAATAGGCGCTGGCATCATGGATAACAAATATAAGGCGCATGCAGAAAATGCAATTCGCGATGTCAGTCAAGTCATGGAGCGTTGCCTGGATGTTCAGGAAGCGCAAGACGGTAAAGTCATCTTGCATAAAGAGCCAGTTGATTTTGCAGGCTTGTTGGCTGGGCTGCAATCCCAGTTTAGTGAGCGGGCAAGCATAGAGGTGAAGATTTCAGGCCAGTGCGATGTTCAAGCCGACATTAAATTGTTGAAAGTCTTGCTAAGTAACTTGGTGGACAATGCCGTTAAATACGGCGCGGCAGAGCAGTCGATACAGATAAGAGTAGCCCGTCATGGCGACGTTTGTTCGGTGGAAGTGATGAATAAGCCCGGCGATGTGGGTATGCCAGACCCAAGTAAAGTCTTTGAAAAGTATTACCGGGCTGAGCGTGCGCATGGCATAGTTGGCTCTGGCTTAGGGCTATACTTAATGAAGAATATTGCCCGACTGATGGGGGGTGATTTGCGTTATCAAGGCACGAACGGTCAAGTTAGCTTCGTGCTTTCCATACCGGTCTAAATTGGCTGCAAAAAAACCTGCTTATCCGAATAGTAATAAATTGTAATAATTTTATCTAAGGGCTGATTAGTATGGAGGAATTGTATTGGTTAGAAGACCCAATGGATTCCATGCTTTCAGTTGCTGTAGTTGAAGACCACCGTGCGCTCAACGAGATTTTTGTTGAATATTTAACGGGCTGTGGACATCGTGTCTATGGGTGTTTCTCTGCTGAGGATTTGGATGAGCTATTTACAGCCCACAGCTTGGACCTGCTCATACTCGATGTAAATTTGCCAGGTGAGGATGGGTTTGGAATTGCAAGCCGCTACCGCAATGCCTACCCATCAATTGGCATCATTATGTTGACCGTTAAGGCGCATGTCAAAGACAAAATCCGTGGCTACGAATCGGGTGCGGATCTATACTTGCCTAAGCCCGTTTCATCGGAAGAATTGGCCGCTGCGGTGATGAGCTTTAAACGCAGACTGGACAATGATCCACACAATCAAAATGTACCAAAACTGGATGTCGCTAAAAGGGTGCTAAGTAATAACTTATTGCGTGTTACCGTCAGTCAGCAGCTCTTACCTTTGTTGAAGGGCTTAATTGAAGCCCCTAATCAAACCTTGGAGTACTGGCAGTTACTCGAGCTGATGGATAAAGAAGTGAACGATATCAGCAAGGCCTCTCTTACTGTTTACATACACCGCCTAAATAAAAAATTAGAAAGCCTTGGTATTCCAAATCCTGCCATACAGGTCGTCTGGAAATCAGGCTACCAACTTACCGCAAAAATCATCATCGTTTAGGCCTTGCTTAAGGCCATCAATAGGACGCGTTACTGCAATTTTTAGGGCATGAAGGTATGCCTTTCAAAAAGTGCCGGTTGATAGTCTCAAACAAGTTTTTTCAGATCCGTAATAAGTTGTAATAAGCGCCAGTTAATTTTTTGTATAAAAGCAATGGGGTAATTGTTTAAACATGTGCCCTGCACAATCATGATTAATTTAAGTGATTGATTTAATTGAATTTTACAGAAAATTAAGTTGAAAATACGCGATAAAAAACAAACTGTAATGACTGAAAAAATCGCCCTTTTCCTGAAAGAGGCGGATGGATTGGCTATTTTTGGCAAAATCGCGCTTTTATTTTCAATTATTTTTTATGCATTAATGACGCCATCAGCCTTTGCTGGGCCCCTAGCTAGCGTCGATGCCGTAGCCTTACCCACCAACGGCCAAGTGGTGGCCGGCACTGCTAACATCAGCACCGACAACAGCAACGCCAGCGCGCCGGTGATGAACGTCAATCAAGCCAGCCAACGTGCCGTGGTCAATTGGGATAAATTCGATGTCGGATCGTCGGCCACCGTTAACTTCAATCAACCCAATGCTCAAGCGTCGACCTTAAACCGCGTCAGCGACCCCAACCCAAGTAAAGTGTTTGGCAAGATCAACGCCCCCGGTGAAGTGGTGTTGGTTAACCAAGCCGGTGTTTACTTTGCCCCTAGCGCTAACTTAGACGTGGGGGCCGTGGTCGCCACCAGCCACAGCATCAGCGATGCCGATTACATGGCAGGCAAAGCCCAATACGATAGAAACGGCGCTACCGGCAAAGTCGTCAACGAAGGCAACATTAAAACCGCCTTGTCCGGTTACGTGGCCTTGCTTGCGCCTGAAGTGCGCAACAGCGGTGTTGTCGTTGCACAAATGGGCACCGTGGTGATGGCAGCCGGCGAGCGCATCACCCTTAACTTTGCCAGCAACAGAAAGCTCGCCAGCATCACCACCACCCCTAGCAC
>JBEDKJ010000106.1:0-19167 GCA_041172285.1 Pseudomonadota bacterium | reverse complement strand
GAGTATGCGCACGTCATTGAAATAGACCTTAACACCATCACCGAACCGCTGTTGGCTTGCCCGAATGACCCAGACGACATCAAGCCCTTGTCTGCGGTGGTGGGCGACAAGATAGACGAGGTCTTCATCGGCAGTTGCATGACCAATATTGGTCACTACCGTGCCGCTGCCAAGGTCTTAGAAGGCTCGGGTAACATCCCTACGCGCTTATGGATAGCGCCACCGACGCGCATGGACGAAGCGCAATTGCGCGACGAAGGCGTCTACTCGGTATTCGGTATCGCCGGTGCGCGTACGGAAATTCCTGGTTGCTCATTGTGCATGGGCAATCAAGCGCGGGTGGCCGATAAAGCCACGGTGTTCTCCACCAGTACGCGTAACTTCGATAACCGCATGGGCATGGACGCGCGCGTGTATTTGGGCTCGGCTGAATTGGCTGCGGTGTGCGCTAAATTGGGCCGCATTCCTAGCCATGCCGAGTACTTGGAAACCGTGGGCAATAAATTAAAAAACAGCGCGGAAATTTACAAGTACTTGAGTTTTGATCAAATGCCAGACTACGCGCTGAGCAAGGCAAACGCGAAGAAAATCATTTCCATATCCGCAGTTTAAGCCTCAGCAACACACTATAAAAACCGCTGCTATGCGCGGCCATTGCTTGTAAAAGGCCGCGCATAGGGCTATATTTGGCGCTGTAATTTAACCCTAGGGTACCTTATGGTCAGCGTTAAACCCCCATCCCCAATCGATAATCCCGATGCCCATATTTTTAGCGAAGCTAGCCTAGCTGACACGCCCAAGCGCGGTGCTTGGAAGTGGATGTTGCCTTTTACGTTGTTCTTGGCTTTGGCCATCTATGCCGCTTGGCGCTATGGCTGGCATGCCAAGGCCGTGACCACAGGTGTGTTACTGGTGGCTGCCGCCTCGCATGTGCTGGCTTGGTTGTTGGCATTGATTGGCTTGGTGCCCATCATCGGCCCCTTGCTGGTTAAAGTCTTAAGCTTGTCCATCATCTGGCTGCTTAATGCCATAGGCTATTTGGTGTCCTACATCGCCATCAAGCGCGGTTATTCCAAAGACGTCATCAGCTACCGCGGGGTAACCATTGCCCTTATTACTGGCATCGTCATTGGTTTTGTCCTGGCCAGCGTATTGTAAAGAGCTACCCTTGTTATGTATGCCCAAATAAAGCAGTCGCGCGTCTACCAAGCCCTAGTCAAATTGCCGGCATTTTTCCCGGTGCTATTTTTCTTTGGCGGTTTTGCCTGGGATGCCTTAACCATAGGCAGGCATGTCGCCGCTTTTGATCTGATCCTATTGACTGTCTATTTAGCCGCTGCGGCGGGCATATTGTATTACTTAGGGCAACCGAATCAGATCAATTCATCGGGCTACCTAGCTAGGCTCTACCAACGCTTTCGGGCTGCTAAGTGGCAAAAGAAATGGCCGTATTTTATGCTGCAATTTTTATTTGGCAGCATGCTCAGCCCCTTATTTATCCTGTATTTTCAAAGTGCTAGCCATGCTTGGGCTTGGGTCATGATCGTATTGCTAGGTGGGCTGTTAGTCGGCAACGAGTACATGGAGAATAAATACCGGCAATTCACCATCAGTTGGGCTTTGTTTGGGTTTTGCGCCATGTTGCTGCTAAATTTTGCCCTGCCTTTTTTGTTGGGCAGCATCCATGCTGCTTGGTTTTATTTGAGTACCCTGTTAGGGGCAGGCTTGGCTTACGGCTTGTATAGAAAAACGCCGGTGCACAACGGCAACATCAAACCGGTTTGGCTAATTGCTTTGTTGTTGATGCTGGCGTACCGCTTTGACGTGATTCCGCCTGTGCCCTTAGTCAAACGGGACTTGGCGGTGGCGTACGAGTTAAGAAAGGTAGGCGGGGTCTATCAGTTAAGTCAGCAGCCTTCTGGCTGGTGGGTGTTTTGGCGGCCAAGCAGCAACCATTTAAAAACCACACCGGGGCAGCGCGTTTATTTCTTTTCATCGGTATTTGCCCCAGGTGGATTAAATACTCGGCTGTACCATAGGTGGCAGCACTTTGATGAAAAACGCGGCTGGCAAACCCAATCGCGCATAGGCTACAGCTTGGCCGGTGGGCGAGAAAACGGTTTTAGAGGGTACACCTATAAGCAAGGCTTGCAGGCGGGGGATTGGCGGGTCAGCGTAGAAACCGAGAACAATAAAACCGTCGCCGTGGAAACGTTTAGCGTGGAAATGGTGGATAGCAAAGCCACGCCTGTCGTCACCGCTTACTAGTTAATGCGATTGGTTGGAATGGACCATGAGCTTATCAATGTAAGCAATGGCTACCGCCGATAAGACAAAGGTCACGTGTATGATGGTTTGCCATATCAACACTTTTTCGCTTAAGTTTTCCGCATTGATAAACGTTTTGAGCAAGTGAATGGATGAAATGCCGATGATGGCCGTGGCCAATTTAACCTTAAGCAGGTTGGCATTGACGTGCGACAGCCAATCCGGTTCATCCGGATGCCCCACTAAATTTAGGCGAGAGACGAAGGTTTCGTAGCCACCCACGATCACCATGATTAGCAAGTTTGAAATCATCACCACGTCTATTAAGCCCAATACGATTAGCATGATGTGCGCCTCTTCTATGGCGGTCGCCGTGGTCACCAAGTGCACCAATTCGACACCAAAGAAAAACACGTAAACCGCCTGCGCAACAATCAAGCCCAGATACAAGGGCAATTGCAACCAGCGGCTGCCAAATAAAATGTTGGTCATGATGCTTTTTTGTTGGTATTTCTCGCTAGGGAGGGTGTTTTTCGTTTGCATAGCGGGCTCGATTTCTCAGGTTAAAAAGAGGTTTAATTGTATCAGCAAAATACATTAAGCCATTTCATGTTCAAGTGTGAAATGGGCGCTGTCATCCAGTGCCAGTAACTGGCAAAGACTGGGTAGGGTCGCTGCTAAATCCTTGGCCAAGGTCCAAGGCGGATTGAGAATAAATAGCCCGCTGCCGTGCATGCCGTACCCATCTGGATTAGGCGCGTGTATGGACAAGCTCACGTGCAGCCAGTTAGGCGCGTGCAAGCCCATCAAATCCTCGATCATTTGGCTCGGTTCTGGGCGTTGCAATATCGGGTACCAGATCAGGTAAGTGCCACTAGCAAAGCGTTTTAGGCTGTCTTTAACTAAGGCGACCACACGTTGGTAGTCTTGTTTGTCTTCGTAAGGCGGATCTATCAATGCCACCGCGCGTCGTGGTGGCGGTGGCAAGCAGGCTTTGATGCCAGTAAAGCCATCTTGTTGGGCGATCTGCACTTGTTTAGCCTGCCCATTGAAATTAGCCGCGAGCAAGGCGTGGTCGCTGGGGTGCAGCTCAAACAAGCGCATTTTGTCATCGGCACGCAATAAGGCCTGCGCCAACAGCGGTGAGCCCGGGTAGAAATCCAGTTCGCCGTGATTAAAGCCGTTAATCAATGCCACAAAATCCGCTAAGGCGGGGGCCAATGGCTCGGCCGCCATGAGCTTGGCTATGCCTTGCTCAAACTCGGCGTTTTGACTGGCGTAGCCGTCCTTGAGTTGGTACAGGCCAGCCCCTGCATGGGTGTCAATATACCAATACGGCTTGTCCTTTTGTTTCATGTAAGCCAGCACCAAGCTGAGCACATAATGTTTAAGAACGTCAGCATGGTTGCCTGCGTGAAACGCGTGTCGGTAGCTAAGCATAAAAGGTTTCCATAAGATGCAGCATTATAAATTAAGCGTCAATCGAAACGCTTGTGACCATGCATTTTTCAAGATAAAAATGCGCAATAAAATGAATTTCGGTTAGCATTTCATTTATGACGCATCCCCATAACCACCTCCACGGTGGCCACCACGGCCACCACCATTACTTAGTGCCGTTCGCACTCATTTTCTTGTTTGCCATCATAGAGGCAGTAGGTGGCTGGTATACCGGTTCGCTGGCCCTGCTGAGCGATGCCGGCCACATGTTCTCCGACGTGGCGGCATTGGGCTTAGCCTGGTTGGCGGCGATACTCGCTCGTAAAACTAAGGTAGCGCGCCATGCCTCGGGCGTGACTTATGTCGAGCTGGCTGTGGCCATCATTAATGCGCTGACCATGTTGGTGGTCATAAGCTGGGTGATTATTGAGGCCGTTGCGCGATTTAAACAAGCGCATGCGGTGGAGGGGCTGGGCTTAACCCTGATCGCCAGCTTGGGTTTAATCGTTAATTTAGTGGTGGCTAAGCAACTGCATCACCAAAGCCTGCAGCACGGTGAAAGTTTAAACAACCGTGCGGCATTTCTCCACGTGATGGGCGATTTGCTTGGCTCCATCGCCGCTGTGGTGGCTGGCTTAGTGGTGTATTTCACCGGTTGGACGCCTATCGACCCGATCTTGTCATTGTTTATTTCGGTTTTGCTCTTGCTGTTCACCTTCAATTTGTTACGTGACATTGCGCGCACCTTATTTGGCGGCCATGCACCCAAGGCTTGGGGGCATGCTGAGCACGAGCATGATCATTAAGCAGCACCAGAGTTTATTCCAGCAATCGCTGGCGCATTTTTCCGACTGCGAGCAATACCGTTATTGGTTGCGCCGCGATTGGGATGCGTCGCTGCCGGCCATCGCATTTTTAATGCTCAATCCCAGTACGGCCGATGAAGTGGTGAACGACCCCACCATAGAGCGCTGCCAGCGCCGCGCTATCGCCATGGGCTACGGCAGCATGATCATCGTGAATTTATTTCCGTATCGCTTAACCGATTCCACATTGTTGCATGCCGCCGATAATTTATTGGGCGACAGCCAAGAAGCCGATGACTGCATCTTGCGCGCGGTTGGATTGGCCGACGTCACGGTCTGCGGATGGGGTAAGCATGCCTTAGCCGCACCCAGGGCGCAGCATGTGCTGGTCTTACTCAAAGCTGCCGGTCTGCAACACAAGGTCATGTGTTTGCAATTAAACAAAGACGGCAGCCCGCAACACCCGCTTTACATAGGCTATGCTAAGAGCCCAGAACCCTTTGCCATCCCATAAGGAGACACACCATGCCCTACGTCAACATTAAATTAGCCGGTAGCGTGACGCGTGAACAAAAGGTGCAGATTGCCAAGGAATTCACCGAAACATTAGAGCGGGTGGCGCATAAGCCTGCTTCCTACACCTACATCACCTTTGAAGAAGTAAGCTATGAAGATTGGGCCATTGCCGGCAGCTTGTTAGCCGATGCGTGAATCCCGTTTGCAAAAGCCGGCTAAGCCCGGTGGTAGAATGCAAGCATGAAAACACCCGCACGCTTAGCATCCCTTTTAGAAGACGGCTTGATAGACGAGGTCTTGCGCCAATTGATGAGCGGTAAGGAAGCCACCGTTTACGTGGTGCGTTGTGGCGATGAGGTGCGCTGCGCGAAAGTCTACAAAGAAGCGAATAAGCGCAGCTTTAGGCAAAGCGTGGATTACACCGAAGGCCGCCGGGTTAAAAATAGCCGTCAAGGTCGTGCCATGGCCAAGGGCTCGAAATTTGGTCGCGAGTCGCAAGAAGCTGCTTGGCAAAGTGCCGAAGTGGACGCTTTATACCAGTTGGCTAATGCCGGGGTCAGTGTGCCAGAGCCGTATAACTTTTACGAGGGGGTGTTGCTCATGGAGTTGGTGGTGGACGCCGATGGCCATGCTGCGCCCAGGTTGAATGACATCAGCTTGACGGCCGAGCAAGCGCGCTTGCATCATCAAGGCTTAATTCAAGAGGTGGTGCGCATGCTTTGTGCTGGCATCGTGCACGGCGATCTGTCTGAATTCAATATTTTAATGAGCGAGCGTGGGCCGGTTATTATCGATTTGCCGCAAGCAGTGGATGCGGCAGCTAACAACAACGCGCGCGAGATGTTGGAACGCGACGTGAACAATTTAAAAGATTATTTTGGGCAGTTTGCCCCCGACTTGCTCAGCAGCGATTACGCCAAAGAGATGTGGGCTTTATACGCGCGCGGTGACCTAAAGCCGGATACGGCGCTGACCGGGCGTTTTCATGTCAGCCATAAGGCGGTGGATTTAAAAGGCGTGATGCGCGAAATTGAGGACACAAAAAAAGCCGAAGCCGCCCGCTTAATTCGGTTGGCTGAAGCGAAAGCCAACCCGCTGCTATAAGATCGGTCACTCCCTATGTTTGACGCTAAACCTATTTTAAAAACCTTGCCAAATCTACCTGGCGTTTACCGCATGCTTAACGCCAGCGACGAGGTGATTTACGTAGGCAAAGCCAAAGACCTAAAAAAACGCGTGTCGTCTTACTTCAATAAGAACCTGCCCAGCCCGCGCACGCGCTTGATGGTGAGCCACATTGCCAATATCGTCACCACCGTTACCCACAATGAAGCGGAAGCCTTGTTGCTGGAGAACAATTTAATCAAAAGCTTGATGCCGCGTTACAACGTCTTGTTTAGGGACGACAAAACCTACCCCTACATCACGCTGAGCGCCGACCCACAACCCCGATTGGCTTTTCATCGTGGCACGCAACGCAAGGGCGCGCAATATTTTGGGCCTTTCCCCAACGCGGTGGCCGTGCGCGAGAGCATACAGTTGCTGCAAAAAGTCTTTAAATTGCGCACCTGTGAAAACAGCGTGTTCAGCAACCGCAGTCGACCTTGTTTGCAACATCAAATTGAGCGCTGCACGGCCCCTTGCGTGGGCTTGATTAGCGATGCCGACTACCGCAACGACGTGGAACAGGCGGCGCTGTTTTTGCAAGGTAAAACCAATGAAGTGATCGACACGCTGGCCGATAAAATGAATGCAGCCGCCAGCCATTTAGATTACGAACAAGCCGCGCTGATTCGCGATCGCATGCAAGCCTTGCGTCAGGTGCAAGCCAAGCAGTTTGTCAGTGACTTTAATGTGGCGGATGCCGATGTCATTGCCTGCGCCGAGCTGCAAGGCCAGCATTGCATCAATTTGGTGATGGTGCGTGGTGGTCGGCATTTGGGTGACCGCAGTTACATGCCAAAAAACACCGATGGCGAGAGTTTAGAAACCACCGTGCTGGCGTTTTTAGCGCAGCATTACGTGGCACAAAATACCCCACCCTTAATCGTGTTGGGGATCAAGGTGGACGGCAGTTTATTAGAGCAGGTGTTAAGCGAGCAAGCCGGCCGTAAGGTCAAGATCAACAGCAATGCCATAGGCGACAAACGCGTTTGGTTAAAAATGGCACAAACCAATGCCGAGATAGCCCTGAATCAACGTGCTGCCAGTGCAGCCAATCAAAGTGCGAAGTTACTGGCCCTGCATGAGGCCTTGAATCTTCCCGACAGCACCCAGCGCATAGAGTGTTTTGATATCAGCCATACCATGGGCGAAGCCACCATAGGCAGTTGCGTGGTGTTCGATAGAGGCGACATGCAAAACAGCGAGTACCGTCGCTACAACGTCACCGGCATTACCCCGGGCGACGATTATGCCGCCATGCGTGACGTGCTGACCCGTCGCTACAAAAAAGTGGCGGCCGGCGAGGGCGTGCGACCGGATCTTATTTTCATCGACGGTGGTAAAGGCCAGTTATCGGTGGCGGTTGAGGTGATGGCCGAGGTCGGTTTGCCTGATATTTTGCTAGTGGGTATCGCCAAAGGCGAAGCGCGTAAGCCCGGTTTGGAGACCATGATATTCTCGGACACCGGTGAAATGCTTAACTTGGAAAAAGACAACAAAGGCCTGCATTTGCTGCAACAAATTCGCGACGAGGCGCACCGTTTTGCCATCACCGGTCACAGAGCGAAGCGGGCAAAAGCGCGCATGCATTCCAGCTTGGAAGACATAGAAGGCATAGGCGCCAAACGCCGCAAAGCCTTGTTGACTCGCTTTGGTGGCTTGGATGCAATAAAAAATGCTAGTATGGACGAGTTGGCGCAAGTGGAAGGCATAAGCCCGAGTTTGGCCGAAAAAATCTACGGAGAATTGCATTAATGAGCGGCACATTCAATAACGCGTTGAATAGAGCGAGGCAGTAAATGAAGCCCAATATTCCTACCATGTTGACTTGGTTGCGCATTTTGTTGATTCCGGTTTTTGTCGGTGCCTTTTATTGGCCTGAAAACCTGCATAAACTCAGTGCCATGCCCTCGCATTGGGTGAACGTGTTTGCCACAAGTGTGTTTGCCATTGCCGCCATTACCGATTGGTTGGATGGCTATCTGGCTCGCCGACTTAATCAAACTTCGGCTTTCGGTGCCTTCTTGGACCCGGTGGCGGATAAATTAATGGTGGCGGCTGCCTTAATCGTCTTGGTGGAATTTGGTCGGGTCGGTGCGATTGTGTCTTTAATTATCATAGGTCGCGAGATAGCCATCAGCGCCTTGCGCGAGTGGATGGCCGGTGAAGGCCAGCGCAGCAGCGTGGGCGTGGCCATGATAGGCAAAGTAAAAACCTTTGTGCAAATGGCCGCCATTTTATTCCTACTTTATTGGGATGACTTGGACTTAGGCCCGCTTGGTATTTTCTCCACCAAAGATTGGGGTCACGTGCTGATTGTGATGGCTGCGATTTTGACATTGCTATCAATGGCTTATTATCTAAAAGCCGCTTGGCCTAAATTAAAAGGCAAATAAATAAGCGCTAGCCTTGTGTTATGTCTTGACGCTCTAGATAAAATCGCTATAATGGCGCCTGTCTTAACGACGCGGGAATAGCTCAGCTGGTAGAGCGATACCTTGCCAAGGTATAGGTCGCGAGTTCGAGTCTCGTTTCCCGCTCCACGAATTTAGTAAATTGGCGTATTACGGCGAATGCAACCATGCTTTCGCCGTTTTAGTTTCAGCCGGTATAAAGAATCAGCGATCTGGCTTATTCTGACCCACATGGCGCGATAGCAAAGCGGTTATGCCGCGGCCTGCAAAGCCGTTTAGACCAGTTCGACTCTGGTTCGCGCCTCCAAATCCTCCCTTGTTTTGCCTAAGCGTTTGCCTGCTCTTGCATTTTTCACTTTGAGTTAATCCAGTGTGGCGGCTTCGTGCGATAATTTAGCCACCATGAATGCGAACATCGCTTAGGAAACACCCCATGACCATCCCACTTAAAGGCATGATTTTAGCCGCCGGCCAAGGCACGCGCGTGCGTCCCCTGACTAAGGATATGCCCAAACCCATGATTCCTATCTTAGGTAAACCGGTCATGGAATACCTGATAGAGCACTTGGCGCGTCATGGCGTAAAAGAAATCATGGTCAATGTGGCGCATTTAAATAGAAAGATTGAACAGTATTTTTCCAATGGCCAGCGTTGGGGCGTGCAAATTGGTTATTCCTACGAGGGTCAGTTTCAACACGGCGAGCTCACCGCTAGCCCGGTAGGCTCAGCCGGCGGCATGCGCCGTATACAAGACTTTGGCGGCTTTTTTGATCAAACCACCATCGTGCTATGTGGCGATGCGCTGATTGATTTAGACATCACGGCGGCTTTGCTGGAGCACAAGAAAAAACGCGCCTTGGTCAGCGTGGTCACCATGCAAGTGCCGCATGCCGAGGTGGGCAATTACGGCATCGTCGAAACCGATGAAGACGGCAGGGTGGTTTCGTTTCAAGAAAAGCCGCAACCATCCGAAGCGCGGTCTAATTTAGCCAGCACCGGCATTTACTTTTTTGAACCGGCCGCGCTGAGTTTAATTCCGGCCAATCAAAACTTCGATATTGGTAGCCAATTGTTTCCCTTGTTAGTGGAAAAAAATCTGCCGTTTTACGCACAGAATCGTCACTACAACTGGATAGACATAGGGCGTATTTCTGACTACTGGGAAGTGTTGCAGCGCGTGTTGCGCGGCGAAATTTCCTACATGAAAATGCCTGGCACCGAAGTGCGGCCAGGAATATGGGTGGGCCTCAATACCCGCATTGATTGGGATAAAGTCAACATCACCGGTCCGGTCTACATTGATTCTGGCACGCAGATAGAAGCCGGCGCCGAGATTGTTGGCCCGTGTTGGATTTCACATGGCTCGCGCATAGGAAAAGAGGCCAAAGTCACACGCTCCATTTTGTTCGAATACACCGGCATCAGCGACCATGCTGTTGCCAACGAGATGATAGTCTCAGCCAGTTATTGCGTGGACAGGGCTGGAGTAACTTACTACTTAGGCGATGACCGCTGCCCATTGCGTTGGGGCGACGCCCGACGCTAGTGACTAAGATGCCGGCAAATCGCACAGGCCGGCAGTTATGCACTATAATGCCTGCGTTTTAAAACATATCCAATTCGGAAGAGTGGCTGAGCGGTTGAAGGCACCACCCTGGAAAGGTGGCACAGGGGCAACTCTGTCGCGGGTTCGAATCCCGCCTCTTCCGCCATAAATTATTCCCCAACACGCTCGTTATATGAGCCATGTAAACGCTACAATTACACCATGGCTTTTTCCTCGGATACCCTGATTATTTGCGGTACCGCACGTTTGGTGCGTGGCATGGCCTTGCGTGAGCAACAGCAAGCAGAGTCGGATAATAGGGCGCAGTGGTCTGCGGCACAGGCAACCACTTTGCCCATTTGGTTGGATGGCGTGATTGAAGAGGCCTGTTTGTTGGGCCTATTGCCCGATGAGGCTTTACCCCTAACTAAATTAAGCCCTTTAGCCGAAGCCCATTTGTGGGAGCAAGCCATCAACGATTGTATGGCTAAGCATGAGGCACGTGCATTGTTTGACGTGCGCGCGATGGCGCAGAGCGCCATTGAAGCCCATGACTTAATGCTCAATTGGCAGATCAGCGATGCCGATGTCAATCACGATTTCATGAGCCAAGAAACGCGGCAGTTTTTGCGTTGGCGCAGCGTGTTTGCGGGTCTGTGCCATAGCCAACAGGCCATGCCGGCCAGTCAGTTAATGGCATTGCAAATCAGCCTGTTAGGCCAATACCAAGCGGCCATACAAGCCAGTATTAAACTGCCAAAACACATCGAATTGGCCGGCTTTGATCGCATCACGCCATTAGAGCAAAGATTGTTTGATTGTTTAAGCGCTTACGGCATCCGCGTTGAGCGCGCTAGTTACAAGTACCCAAGACCGGCCGAAGTGGCATGCCATGGTTTGACTGATCTCAATGCAGAATGCCGGGCGGTGGTAGCTTGGGCGCAGCAGCAACTGGCAGTCTATCCGCAAGCACAATTGGCCATTGTTAGCCCGGCCTTGAGCCATGTTAGGCGTTTGCTAACCGATTTGTTGGACGACGCTTTTCACCCGCAAACCTTGCACGGTAGTCTGCTTGAATTGCCTCGCTGTTACGATTTTTCTCTAGGTTTGGCGCTGGCGGAATACCCCTTGGTTGCCAGTGCCTTGCAGCTATTAAGCCTAGCCAGCCACAAAGCCAGTTTGCAGTTTGAGCAGGTGACCGCCTTGTTGCTGGATCACTATTGGGGCCAGCCGACAGAGCGCGATGCGCGTGCCCGTTTGGATGCGCACTTACGCAAACACTTAAATGCCAGCTACCGTTTGGATGGCTTAATCATACAAGTGGCCCGCTGTGAAAAAGACGGCTGGGCTTTATCCGGCTTATTGGCTCAGCTAAAACAGATTGCCGCCTTTCAAGCCAAGCCCAAGCAATCGCCCTCAGCTTGGTTGGCGGATTTTACCGGCTTGTTGAATGACTTGGCTTGGGCGCAGACGCGGCCCTTATCCAGCCATGAAT
This sequence comes from Pseudomonadota bacterium, assembly GCA_041172285.1. Classification (GTDB taxonomy): domain Bacteria; phylum Pseudomonadota; class Gammaproteobacteria; order Burkholderiales; family Methylophilaceae; genus Methylotenera. The sequence goes on along the minus strand of JBEDKJ010000106.1, from coordinate 7,518 downwards.
ACCAAACGCAACAGGCTTTTTACAAGAGCATGCAGGAGTTGGCTAGTTTGGATGGCCTAATGGGCAAGGTCAGTGCGCAAGCAGCCTTGCAAAAAGTCAGCGTATTGATGCGCAACACGGTGTTTCAACCCGAGGCGCGAGGCGACACGCGCATTCAATTATTGGGCTTGCTGGAAACACCGGCTTTGCAATTGGATGCGATTTGGGTCATGAACATGAACGACCAGCATAGCCCGGCCCCGGTTAAGCTTAATCCATTGTTACCGGCACAAGTGCAGCGTGATGCAGGGACGCCCAATGCCAGTGCGTCAGTGCAGAGTCAGTTTGCCGGCTTGGTGCAGCAGCGCTTGCTGCACAGTGCGGCCAAGCTGGTGTTTTCGTATGCCTTAAAAGAAGACGACAGGGAGCTGCGTCCTTCACCCTTGTTGGCCGGCTTGCCACTTAGCGCGCTACCCCATGCCAGCATGACCACGCTGGCGGAACGCTTGGCCGTGCCGCTACGCATGGAGTACTTGGACGACAACATGGCACCGCCTTTGGCCATGGATGAAAAAATAACTGGCGGGGTCAAGCTATTGGCGACGCAAGCCGTTTGCCCAGCTTGGGCTTTTTATCAATACCGCTTGGGCGCAGGCAAATTGCAAACGCCGGTGGACGGTTTGGACAGCATGACGCGCGGCAGTTTATTGCATCATGCCTTGCAGTTTTTTTGGCAAGAATGCCAGAGCCTAAGCCGCTTATTAGCTATGACGGCAGAGCAGCGCTGGCAAGCGATAGATACCGCTATTGGCAAGGTGCTTGAGGCCAGTCGACTCGACGGGCATTTATACCTACCGCCTCAAGTGCTGCAGATAGAGCAAAAGCGCTTGCACCAACTGCTTAACGATAGCTTGGATTTGGAGTGCCAACGCGCCGATTTTAGCGTGCAAGATTGCGAGAAGAAATTCAATCTAAACCTAGCGGGCTTGCCCTTGAATATCAGCGTGGATCGCATAGACCGTTTGGCCGATGGCCGCTTGGTGGTAATCGATTACAAAACCGGCAACCGGCTTGATTACAAAAGCTGGGCCGACGCGCGCATTGCTGAGCCGCAACTGCCAATTTATGCAGTGTTGGCCTTGCAAGGGCAGGAGGTGGCGGCGGTATGCTTTGCTAAAGTGCGCAGTGACGAGACCCGGTTTGCCGGCTTGGCGGCAGAAGCCGGCTTGTTGCCTAAGGTTTTGGAAATTTCAAGTTCCCGCAATCAAGTGTTTAATGATTTCGCTGATTGGGCCGCGCTATTAGACCATTGGCAGGCCAGTTTAAAAGCCATCGCCGCCGAAATTAAAGCCGGCGAGGCCAGCGTGCTGGTCAATAAAGAAAGCGATTTTGTCTATTGCGATGTGTTGCCCTTGCTGCGCTTAGCTGAACGCAGCGTGCAGTTTGAACGCGCGCAAGCGGCCATGACGGAGGCGAGCGCATGAGTGAAGCACTAATGGCATCGGATGCGGCAGCTCGCGAACAAGCGTTAGCGCCCCGTTCATTTATCGTGCAGGCGCCTGCCGGTGCCGGCAAAACCGAATTGCTCACGCAGCGCTATTTAAGTTTGCTGGCAACGGTGGACGAGCCGGAAGAAATCATTGCCCTGACCTTTACCAATAAAGCCGCCACGGAAATGCGTAACCGCATACTCTTGAGCCTGGAGCAGGCCGAGCAAGCCAAGCCGGAAACGGCGCCGCACAAATTAAAAACCAGGCAACTCGCTGAGCTAGCCTTAGAGCAATCGGCCCGAAAAAATTGGCAACTGATTAAGCAGCCTAGTCGTTTGCGTATCCTCACCATGGATGCCTTGTGCAGCAGTCTCACCCGGCAAATGCCTTTGCTTAGTCGCTTTGGTGGTCAACCGGCAGTCAGTGACGATGCCGATCGCCACTACTTGGAAGCCGCGCGGCTTACCTTGGCCGATATTGTGAATGAAAGCCAGGCCGACGACACGGTGAGCTTGGCCTTAACTTACATGGACAACGACGCGGAGAAGTTGACGATTTTGTTAGCCAATATGCTGGCCAAGCGCGATCAGTGGATCAAAAAAGCCCATGAATTGCATGGTCAGCCAGACACGGCATCGCTGGCTAGCATGGAGCGGGTGTTGCAGCATTTAATCGTCGAGGAGTTAATGCTGGTCAGCAGCGTATTGACCGAGCAGGTGCAGCAGGCTTTGCTGCCTTTTATACGCTTTGCTGCCAGCCATTTGCAGGCGGATTCAGAGATTGCGCCCTTGTTGAATAGGCAGGCCAGCTTAAGGCCCTGCCTAGAGGACTTGGCGTTGTGGCGAGCTATGGCCCATTTTCTGCTGACCAAAGATAAAACCTACCGTAAGACGCTCACTAAGACCAACGGCTTTCCTAACGAGGCAGAACACAAGCCGAAAAAAGAGCAATGCTTGGCTATTTTGGCCCAGTTAAGCCAAGCCGATTTGGTGGCCAATATATTAAGTCTGCCACCCTTAACCACCTTGCAAGATAGCCAGCCGGTGATACGCGCCTTATCGCGTTTGTTGCAGCAAGCCAATGCGCATTTATGGGTGGTCTTTCAAAAAGCCGGCGAGGTGGATTTTGTTGCCATCGCCCAACAGGCCAGTTGGGCCTTGGAGGACGAGCACGGCGCCACCGATTTGGCCTTGAAGCTGGATTACAAGATCAGCCATTTATTGATAGACGAATTTCAAGACACCAGCCCGGTGCAGATGAAATTAATCGAGCAATTGATTGCCGGTTGGCAGGCGCACGAGAAACGCACGCTGTTTTGCGTGGGCGACCCCATGCAGTCCATTTACCGCTTTCGTAAAGCCGACGTCAGCTTATTTTTAGAGGCGCAAAACGAAGGCATCAACGGCTTTAAATTAGTGCCCCTGCAGTTGGCATTAAACTACCGGTCGCATCCCAAAGTGATTGATTGGATTAATCAGGCGTTTACGCAGGTGTTTCCAAATGAGGATGCAATCAATCACGGTGCCATACGCTACAGCCCGTTTACCGCTAGCCTAGGCAGTGTAGACGGCGAAGACGCGAAAGTGCACCCCTTGATATGGCCTGCATCCAATGCAGGTCAAGAGGCCGATGGTGAAGAGGACGGTAACCCTGACCTTTATCAACTGGAAGCGGCGTACGTGGCCAAGTTAATTGAGCAGCTAAAAGCCCAACTGAATCCGCCACAAAAGATCGCCGTGTTGGTGCGCAGTCGCAATCATTTGCAAGCCTTGGTGACGGAGATACGCCGCTATCATAAGGGCATGCACTTCCAGGCGCTGGAGATAGAACCCTTAAACGAGCGGCAAACCGTGCAAGACGCATGGTCCTTGTTGTGTGCTTTGATGCACCGGGCCGACCGCACCCATTGGTTAAACGTGTTGCGTGCGCCATGGTGTGGTTTGAATTTGGCCGATTTGCATGCTTTGGCCGGCAATGGGCAACGCGATAGCATTTGGGCGGCCATGCACGACGAGGCGCGCTTAAGGCAATTAAGTGATGACGGTCGCATGCGTTTGCAACATGTAAGAGCGGTACTAGCTGCCGCCTTTACGTGTCAGGGCCGATTGCCCTTGCGCCGCTGGTTGGAGCGCACGTGGTTGCAATTGGGTGGGGCACAGTGTTTGGTCGAGGCCGGCGATAACCGCGATGTGCAGGTGTTCTTTGATTTGCTGGAAAAACACGACCGCAGTGGCCAGTTAGACTTGGCTAGCTTGGAAGCCGCCATGAAAAAACTCTATGCCAAACCGGATAGCCAAGCCGATGGCAGCGTGCAGTTTTTAACCATACACAAGGCCAAGGGTTTGGAGTTTGATAGCGTCATCTTGCCGGCTTTAAACCGCAAATCCCGTGCTGACGACAACGACTTACTGCTCTGGGAAGAGGTCGAAGTGGCGCATAACAGGCATTTGATTGCCGCGCCTGTGCACAGCAAAGGCAGTAAAAACAATGGGCTGCCGAATCTCTACGATTACATTAAAAACCTAGAAAAAATACGCAGCAACAACGAGGTGGTGCGCCTGCTTTACGTGGCAGCGACCCGCAGTCAGCGCCAATTGCACTTGATTGCCAGCATGCAAAAAAACAAGGACGGCGAATTAAAACCGGTTGCCAACAGTTTGCTGGCCGCTTTGTGGCCAGCCGTGGCGCAACAGTTTATAGAAACACCAGAGCAAGCAGCAGTGGCTTCGACGAGCAAAGGCTTAGACCCCCGACAGTTTAAAGCGCAATTGCAACGCCTACCCAGTGCGGCGTATGCCCAAGCCAGTGTAGGTTTAAGCCCGCTGCAAACACCAATGGCTAAGGTCCATGCTGATGCCGGCAACGCAGTGGCCACGCAAAGCAGCCCGCTTAGCCAAAAGGATTTATACAAAGATTGCGGCATCCTGGCGCACGCTTACATGGAGTTGTTGGCGCAAGGCAGCGGTTTGGCCAATTCAGCGCTGGCGGCATGGCATACGCCTATGCGACGCTGGTTAATGCGTTTGGGTCACGGTGAGAATGCAGCTAAGCAGGGCGCGGATATCGTCATGGCGGCCTTGCAAACCACCTTGGCCAGCGACGCCGGGCGGTGGGTATTGCAAGATCACGATCAAGCGGCCAGTGAGCTAAGCCTGATGCAAGCGACTGACAGCGGTGCTAAAAACCACGTGATAGACCGCACGTTTGTCCATGCCGGAACGCGCTGGATCGTAGACTACAAGCTGGGCTTAGGCGATGAAGCAGAAAGCGGTGCGGCGGCCGAAGCCCACCGGCCACAATTAGCCCGTTACGCCAGTTTGTTTGCCGATGCCGGCTTGCCGATTAAAACCGCGGTTTTGTTTTTGAGCACTGGGCGCCTGGTCGAATTGTAAATCTTAGTGTTTTAGGTGCCGACGCACGTACCAAAACACAAAGACCAGGCCGGCGGCCACGATTAAATAATGGAACCGATGGAAATACACTTCCAGGCTGGCCCAGTTCTCACCAAATTTCATACCGGCATAGGCCAATAGCCAGCACCAGATAAATGAGCCTATGAAGGTGTAGACGATAAACACACTCATGTTCATGCGCACCACCCCAGCTGGGAAGGCGATAAAAGTACGCACGGCCGGTAGCATGCGAGCGATAAAGATGATGATCTCGCCGTGTGTTTCAAACAAGCGATCGGCCAAATCCAAATCCTTTTTAGACAGTAAGATGTATTTGCCGTATTTTTCTGCCAAAGGGCGCCCACCGAACATGCCCACGTAATAGGCCGGAATGGAGCCCACTACGCAGCCTATGGCGCCAGCTAAGGCGACCATGAGCAAGGTCATTTCACCCTTAAAAACCAAGAAGCCAGCAAACGGCATGATGATCTCAGAGGGCAGGGGGATGCAGGCCGATTCTATGGCCATCAACAACACGATGCCGGCATAGCCCATGGAGGAGATAACGCCCATGATCCAGGCGGCGACTAAGGTGATCAGTTTGGCTAGCACGGGCTGTCCTATCTAAAGGTTTTTAAGAGGGTTTTTATAAAATCAGTGCGTAGGTTAATGTCAGCCAAGGCCAATGTCACGCGCAATTTATCCGGCCCATTCATGCGGCAGCGTCTGTCTCTTTGCAATAAATCGATGAGCTTAGTCGGGTCGATGTCGGCCTTGGGGTTGAATTGCAGTTGTATGGTATCGCTGCTGGCGTCGATTTTAATGATGCCTATGGCCTTAGCCGCAATGCGCAAGCGGTGGCAGGCGATCAATGCTTCGCCTTGTTCAGGCAGCAAACCAAAGCGGTCTATCAGTTCCTCTTGCATGCTATCCAAGTCGTCGTCGTTTTCGCAATTGGCCAAACGCTTGTAGATTACCAATCGCTCGTGCACGTCTGGGCAATATTGGTTGGTCAACAAGGCCGGGGTATGCAGGTTAATTTCCGTGGTGACGCCCAATGGTGCATTTAAATCCGGTTCTTTGCCGGCTTTGAGTTGCTTGACGGCATGATTCAACATGTCCGAATACAGGTGGAACCCAATCTCTTGCATTTCGCCACTTTGGCTGTCGCCAAGCAATTCACCGGCACCGCGTATTTCCAGATCGTGCATGGCTAAATGGAAGCCGGCGCCCAAATCTTCCATCAATTGGATGGCGTCCAAGCGTTTTTGCGCTTGGCTGGTAATTTTTCTATCGGGATCGGTCAGTAAATAGGCGTAAGCCTGGTGGTGCGATCGGCCGACGCGACCACGCAATTGGTGCATTTGCGCTAGGCCAAACATGTCGGCTTTATTCAATATGATGGTGTTGGCCGTGGGCACGTCTATGCCGGTTTCTATGATGGTGGTGCACAGCAATAAATTGTAGCGCTGGTTGTAAAAGTCGCGCATCACGTGTTCCAGTTCGCGCTCGCGCAGTTGACCGTGCGCCACCGCAATGCGGGCATCGGGCAAAATGCGCTCCAGTTTCTCGCGCATGGAATGGATGGTGTCCACTTCGTTGTGCAGAAAATACACTTGGCCACCACGCTTAAATTCCCGTGTGGCCGCTTCGCGTATGATGCCTTCCGAATAATCGGTGTGGAAGGTCTTGATGCTCAGGCGTTTTTGCGGCGGTGTGCTGATGATGGAGAATTCACGCAATCCCTCCATGGCCATGCTCAAGGTGCGCGGTATGGGGGTGGCCGTTAGGGTTAAGACATCCACCTCGGCACGCAAGGCTTTAAGCTGTTCTTTTTGCCGCACACCAAAGCGGTGTTCCTCGTCTAGGATGACTAAGCCTAGGTTTTTAAACTTAACGTCTTTTTGTATCAGACGGTGGGTGCCGATAATGATGTCTATGCCACCGGCCTCTAAGCCTGCTAAGGCTTCTTTTTGCTCTTTGGCCGTTCTAAAGCGGGAAATCTCGGCTATCTTGATGGGCCATGCGCTGAAGCGGTCTTTAAAGTTATTAAAATGCTGTTCGGCCAGCAAGGTGGTGGGCACCAATACCGCCACTTGACGACCGCCCATGACGGCCACAAAGGCGGCGCGCAGGGCGACTTCGGTTTTACCAAAGCCCACGTCTCCGCAAACCAAGCGGTCCATTGGGCGACCGGATTGCATGTCTTTGATGACGTTCTCTATGGCTTCCAATTGATCCGGGGTTTCTTCAAACGGAAAGCCCTCGCAGAAGGATTCGTAGTCCTGCAAGCTTAAGGTAAAGGCATGGCCTCGTCTGGCCGCGCGTTGCGCATACAGATTGAGCAATTCGGCGGCGGTGTCGCGTATTTGCTTGAGGGCTTTTTTCTTGGCTTTTTCCCAATTGCCGCTGCCTAATCGGTGCAGTGGTGCCGATTCCGGTGGCCCACCGGAATAGCGCGAGATTAAGAATAATTGCGAGACCGGCACGTACAATTTGTCGTCACCAAAGTATTCCAATAGCAAGAGTTCGGTTTCGCCTTCACCAAAGTCGATGTTCACCAAACCTTTGTAGCGGCCGACGCCGTGTTGCTCGTGCACCACCGGGTCGTCCATGCGCAGTTCCGATAGGTCTTTAAGCATGCCCTCGGTGCTGCG
>JBEDKJ010000105.1:0-12041 GCA_041172285.1 Pseudomonadota bacterium | reverse complement strand
TGCGCTTCCCATGAAATGCCCTTTTTGCGGTGATGCCGATACCCAGGTAATCGATTCTCGTGTTAACGACGAGGGCAACTCCATACGCCGGCGCCGCAAATGCGGCGTCTGCGACAAGCGTTTTACCACATACGAAACAGCCGAATTGATTATGCCGCAAGTGGTTAAAACCAACGGCACACGGGTGGCGTTTGATCGGGAAAAGTTGCGTCTGTCTTTCACCCGGGCTTTGCACAAACGCCCGGTGCCTACCGAATACGTGGACCGCGCTTTGGACAGAATCACGCAAAAATTGCTTAGTTTGGGGGAACGTGAAATCCCCGCTAGGGAGTTGGGTGAAAGCGTAATGCATGAATTGAAATTGATGGATAAAGTGGCTTACATCCGTTTTGCTTCGGTTTACCGTAGCTTTTCAGACGTGGATGACTTTAACGATGCCATCCGTGAGCTATAACATTGGAGACTGATTATGCGATTCATTAAATGGGCCTCAATAGCCTTAAGCGTGTTTACCTTGGCCTTGACCTTGGTGTTCTTTGCCTGGTGGGCCATGAAGGACAGCCTGATGTTTGGCAGCGAAAAATTCGACCAAATTAAATGGATAGAGGCCGAAGCCACGGTGCAAAATGAATGCAAGCGCGGCGACATGGCTTACGATTTGCAGCAAAATATTTTAGTCAAAGGGACGCCTAAAGAAGCGGTGGCCATATTGCTTGGCAGGCCCAACTACGATGCCGATAGGCACGTGGAATACGATTTGGGTAAGTGCATGCATGTCTACCACGGCTTGTTGATTTATTTTGATGAAAACAACAACTTAATCAACAGTCGCATTTCCTCCCATTAAGCCTGGCTAATCACGCAACTTTTGCATCGTGTTTTCTATCGCTGACCACACCTACATGGCCCTTGCGCTGCAGTTAGCAGAACAAGGTAATTACAGCACCGCACCCAATCCCAGGGTCGCTTGCGTGGTGGTGAAAAACAATCAAATACTGGGCCAAGCGGCCCACCTCAAAGCCGGTCAGGCGCACGCCGAAGTGCTGGCGTTAAATCAAGCCGGCGCGGCGGCCGCTGGCGCCGATGTCTACGTTACCCTGGAGCCATGCAACCACCATGGTCGAACGCCACCTTGTGTGGATGCCTTGCTAAAAGCCGGTGTAAAGCGTGTGGTGGTGGCCATGCAAGACCCCAATCCTTTGGTAGCCGGGCAGGGCATGCAGCGTTTACACGCTGCGGGCATACACGTTGAGTTGGGATTGCTAGAGGCGCAAGCGCAAGCCTTAAACCCCGGTTTTGTCTCGCGCATGACCCGGCATAGACCGTATTTGCGCACTAAATTGGCCGCCAGTTTAGATGGCCGCACGGCTTTAGCTAATGGACGGAGTCAATGGGTCACAACGGAAGCAGCCAGGGCCGATGTGCAACATTGGCGTGGTTTGTCTTGTGCCATCGTGACCGGTATAGGCACCGTCTTGCAAGACAACCCCAGTATGACCGTGCGCGCGCCCGAGATACTCAAGGCGGCCTTGTCGCGTCAACCGCTGCGCGTGATTGTAGACAGCCGATTGCGCACGCCGCATGATTGCCAAATGCTCTCTGCAGCCAGCCTGAAAATAGGCCCGGTGTTGATTGCCTACGCAAAAGCCGATGGTGCGCAGTTGCAAGCATTGCAACGCCCTGGCTTAAGCTTAATAGCCATGCCCAATCAGCACGGGCAAGTTGATTTGCTGGCCTTGATGACCCACTTGGCTGATTTAGGGGTAAATGAGGTTTTACTGGAGGCCGGTTCGGCTTTAAATGGCGCTTTCTTGCAAGCGCAATTAATCGATGAATGCATTTTTTACTATGCCGCCAAACTGATGGGTGGCACGGCTCAACCCATGTTTGCCATGCCAGCCTATGAGGCCATGTCACAAGCGCAAGCCATGCAGATTATAGACGTCAGGCAATTTGGGTCGGATTTGCGCTTGCGCGCCAAGCCCATGCCCACCTAACTAATCATTCAGTTTGCCGGCATGATCGATACCCATTGCCATCTGGACGCCGCTGAATTTTCCACAGACAGGCAACAGCAACTCACGCTTGCCTTAGAGGCCGGCGTGACTAACATCGTGATACCCGCTGTGGCTAGAGAAAACTTCGCCGCCGTGCTAGACCTTTGCCAACAGCATAAACACTGCGCCTGCGCGCTAGGCGTGCACCCTATGTACGTGGATGGCGCGGCTTTGGCTGATTTGGATGCCCTGCAAGAAAAACTGCGGCATCCAGCCGTGGTGGCCGTTGGGGAAATTGGTTTGGATTATTTTGTCGGCCATGCCGATCCGTTGGCTAACCGTCAGCGGCAAAGCCTCTTTTTTAGCGAGCAATTGAAGCTGGCCCAGCAATTTGATTTGCCGGTAATATTGCACGTGCGTCAGGCCATCGATGAGGTGTTAATGCATTTGCGGCGTCATGCCCTGCCTGGCGGGATTGCCCATGCCTTTAATGGCAGCAAGCAGCAAGCCGAGCAATTCATCGCCATGGGCTTTAAATTGGGTTTTGGTGGCGCCATGACCTACCAGCGGGCAAGCAAGTTACGCGACTTAGCAAAAAGCTTGCCCTTAGAGTGCATAGTGCTGGAAACCGATGCGCCGGATATGCCACCATCGTGGTTGGCTAAAGGGGAGAAAAACAGCCCCAAGGAGTTAGCAAAAATAGCCCAAGTTTTGGCCGATTTGAAGCAAGTAAAGCTGTCGCAAGTGCTTGATATTACAAGCGCCAATGCAAGGCAAATTTTGCCAAAATTGGCTAACTTATGCACATCACCTCAAGTGCTACTTTAACTTCGGCAAAAAACCCATATTAATCAAGGGTGCTATTTTAAGTTATTGATTTTTATAGATAAAATAATAGTATAAAAAGTAATCGATTTGAAAAAAGCCTTATAAATTGGCATGTTACATTTTCAAGTCACAGTTATTCACAAACTTATCCACAGATAATGTGGAGAGTATTTTCAAAACCGTGGAACTTTTTAAAAGTCAATTTTTTTATTCATTATTTTTAGACCAATTTAGCCGGTTTTTTTCTAGGAAAACGTGGGTTTTATGTTAGTCAATAATCAGCATTATCGAACCATCTGGACGCAGCGCATTTTGGCTAATGGTCAAGTGACTGTGGCCATCGTTGATCAGACCAAATTGCCGCATGCATTTGAGGTGGTCAGCCTAAGCAATTTGCTGCAAATGGTGCATGCCATTAAAACCATGCAAGTGCGTGGAGCACCCTTGATAGGGGCCGCTGCCGCTTATGGCATGGCTTTGGCCGCACAACATGATGCCACAGACAGTGCATTACAAGCCGCTGCTTCGTCTTTACGCCTAAGTCGGCCCACTGCGGTTAATTTGAATTGGGCGGTGAGCCGTATGCTGGACGTCATGTTGCCGCACCCGGCCCATGCACGTGCGCAAATTGCCTGGGCCGAGGCAGAAAAGATTTGTGATGAAGACGTACAGCAGAATCAAGCCATAGGGCAGCACGGTTTGGCCCTCATGCAGCAGATCCCATCAAAAAACGCCGCAATTTACCACGTGCTTACCCATTGCAATGCGGGTTGGTTGGCGACGGTGGATGTTGGTACGGCGCTGGCACCCATATACGCGGCGCACGAGGCCGGCCTAAAACTGCATGTTTGGGTGGATGAAACTAGGCCGCGTAATCAAGGTGCCAGTTTGACCGCATGGGAGTTAGGCCAACATGGCATAGACCATACCGTCATCAGCGACAATGCCGGTGGCCATCTAATGCAACAAGGCCTAGTGGACATGGTCTTGGTTGGCGCAGACCGGGTTAGCCGTGCTGGCGACGTGTGCAATAAGATAGGCACCTATTTAAAAGCCTTGGCGGCTTTTGATAACGGCGTGCCTTTTTATGCCGCTGTGCCCAGCCCGACCATAGATTGGTCTATTAAGGATGCCTTGGCCGACATAGACATTGAGCAACGCCATGGTGACGAAGTGGCTTACATGCAAGGCCTGTCTGCAAATGGCGAAATGCAAAACGTGCGCTTGATTCCCGCTGGGTCCAATACCGCTAACCCGGCTTTTGATGTGACCCCGGCCAGATTGGTGACCGGCATCATTACTGAACGCGGTGTGTTTAGTCCGGCCGACTTAGGCGGCAGTCGACTAAGCAGCGCATCGATGGGGGCTTCGTCATGATAAACGCAACGGAAATGGCCTGGCGTGAACAACTGTTGGCCAGCACCCAACAATTAGCCACCTTAGGCCTGAATAAAGGCACCTCCGGTAACCTCAGTGTGCGAACCGACTCGGGCTTTTTAGTGACCCCTTCGGGCGTGGCTACGGAAGCCATGGATGCCATGAGCATGGTGCACATGCAGTTTGATGGCTCTTGTGAGGCCGGCAAGCGACCTAGCAGCGAATGGCGCTTTCACCGAGATATCTTGCAAGCCAAACCGGATGTCAATGCGGTGGTGCATACCCACAGCACGTTTGCTACCAGCTTGGCTTGTTTGCGTAAGCGCATACCGGCTTTCCATTACATGATTGCCATTGCCGGTGGCGACAGCATAGAGTGCGCGGATTATGCGTTATTTGGTAGCCAAGCGCTATCAGACAACGCCTTACTGGCCCTTGGCAAACGCAAAGCCTGTTTGCTGGCTAACCATGGCATGATTGCAGTCGGTCGTGATTTGCCGCATGCGGTATCGGTGGCCTTGGAAGTGGAAAATTTAGCCGAGCAGTATGCCCGTGCCTTGCAAATTGGCGAGCCGACTGTGTTGAGCGCAAGCGAAATGCAAGCGGTATACGCGCAATTTAAAGGCTACGCTAACTGGGATTAAAGCTTAAAAGGGTCTGGCCACCAGTGCATGGCAGCCAGACTGATATTGATTAACGAATGACTTCTTTGAGTTGTTCCAAAATCGCTGGGTTTTCTAGGGTGGACAAATCGGACGTGATCTCTTCACCCTTAGCCAAGTTGCGTAACAATCGGCGCATGATTTTACCGGAGCGGGTCTTGGGTAAATTGTCACCAAAGCGAATTTCATCGGGCTTGGCAATCGGGCCAATTTCCTTACCCACCCAATCACGCAATTGCGCCACGATTTGTTTGGCTGCTTCGCCCTCAGGTCTGGAGCCTTTTAGCACCACGTAAGCCACCACCGATTCGCCTTTAATGTCATGCGGTTTACCCACCACAGCGGCCTCCGCCACCAGTGGATTGGATACCAAGGCCGATTCAATTTCCATGGTGCCTAAGCGATGGCCGGACACGTTTAACACGTCGTCTATGCGACCCATGATGGTAAAGAATCCGGTTTTAGCATCGCGTATGGCGCCATCACCAGCCAAGTAGGTGGTACCGCCTAAGTCTATTGGGTAGTAACTGGATTTATAGCGTTCTGGGTCGTTGTAAATGGTGCGTATCATGGACGGCCACGGTTTTTTAATGACCAATAAACCGCCTGTGCCCCAAGGCACGTCTTTACCCGTTTCATCCACCACGGCAATGTCTATGCCAGGGAAGGGCAGTGTGCAGGAGCCAGGCACTAAGGATGTAGCACCTGGCAATGGCGTGATGGCATGGCCGCCTGTTTCAGTTTGCCAAAAAGTATCAACGATAGGGCAACGGCTGCCGCCTACGCTCTCGTAATACCACATCCACGCTTCTGGGTTAATCGGTTCCCCTACCGAGCCCAATAGGCGTAGGCTGCTTAAGTCAAAGTGTTTAGGGTGGGTGCTTTCCACCGTGTCGGCCGCTTTGATGAGGGAGCGTATGGCGGTAGGCGCGGTGTAGAAAATCGTGACCTTGTGTTTTTCTATCATGCGCCAGAAGCGACTGGCATCCGGGTAAGTGGGGATGCCTTCAAACACCACTTGGGTGACGCCCATGGCCAACGGGCCGTAAGCCACGTAGCTGTGACCGGTAATCCAGCCCACGTCAGCGGTACACCAAAAAATGTCGTTGTCTTTGATATCAAAGGTCCAACGCATCGTGTTCATGGCATGCAATAAGTAGCCGGCTGAAGAATGCTGCACGCCCTTGGGTTTACCGGTACTGCCTGAGGTGTAGAGTAAAAACAGTGGGTGCTCGGCACCCATCATCACCGGTGGGCAATCGTCGCTCACGTCGGCAATTAAATCGTGCCACCAAATCTCATTGGCTTGTGCCACGATGGGGCTGCCGGTTTTTTTGTAGACCACGATGTTTTTGATCGATTCGCAACCGCCCATGGCAATGGCTTCATCCACGGCATTTTTAAGCGGCATGGACTTGCCACCACGGAATTGCCCGTCGGCGGTGATGATGGCAACCGCACCGGCATCAATAATGCGTTCGTTAATGCTTTTGGCAGAAAAGCCGCCAAACACCACCGAGTGGGTCACGCCTAATCGAGCACAGGCATGCATGGCCACCACGGCCTCTATGCCCATGGGCAAATAAATCAGCACGCGGTCGCCGGCAACGATGTCTAATTTTTTTAAGCCGTTGGCGAATTGGCAAACGCGCTGGTGCAATTCTTTGTAGGTGACCTGCGTGCTGCTGCCGTCGTCAGCTTCAAAGATGATCGCCACTTTATTGGGGATGGTGTTTAGGTGCTTGTCTAAGCAGTTAGCGGAAACATTCAGTTCGCCGTCTTCAAACCATTTATAAAAGGGTGCATTGTCTTGGTTCAGTGTTTTGCTAAAAGGTTTGTGCCAAACCAATAATTCGCGTGCTAACTTTGCCCAAAAACCCTCGTAATCCTCGGTTGCTTGCTGACACAAAGCATTGTAGGCTGACATACTGGACACGCTGGCCGATTTAACAAACTCGGCACTCGGTTCAAAAACGCGGTTTTCATGAAGCACGGAATTGATGGACATGCTAAAAATCTCCTTGAGATAATGCTAATTTTATATTTTTTGTTATGAAAAACATTTTGTAACACAATTGTTAAGCATCATATTACAACAAAAAACTTATGCTAACACTCGATAATTTATTAACGGCAAGCCGCGCCAAGTCTAGCGATGAGGATAAGTTGCGGCATGCCATTTCGTGCAGTCCTTTTTTAACCAGACTCTGCACAAAACATGCCGGCTTAGTGCAGGATTTGCTAGAAAATCATAAGCTAGCCTATCAATTAGCCGACATGCAATATTTTTTGGCTGAGCAAACTATCGTTGATGAAGGCAGTTTAAAAAAAGCCTTGCGAGCACTTCGCCAAGCGGTTATGGCAAGAATCATAGTCCGCGATTTAAATGGTTTGGCCGATGTGGCCGAAGTCATGCAGACCACTACGCACTTGGCCGAATGCACCATTAATGGCGCCTTGGCGTTTTTACACCCGGCCTTGGTGGCCTTGCATGGGCAACCCGTGGACGCCGACGGGCAGGCGCAACACTTAGTGGTAATAGGCATGGGTAAGCTAGGCGGTGGCGAGCTTAATGTCTCATCCGACATCGATTTAATCTTTGCTTATGCAAGCGACGGTGAAACAAGCGGCGCTAATCCGATTAGCCACCAACAATTCTTTACCCGTTTAGCCAAGCAATTAATCGCCGCCATAGACGACATCACCGAAGACGGCTTTGTGTTTAGGGTGGACATGCGCTTGCGGCCCTTTGGTAGCGAAGGGGCATTGGTATCCAATTTAGATGCCTTGGAAGAGTACTACCAAAATAACGGCCGTGAATGGGAGCGATATGCCTGGATTAAAGGCCGCGAAGTGACGGGTGGCCAACAAGTGGCAAGCTTATTGAAACCCTTTGTTTTCAGAAAATACTTGGATTTTGGTGCTTTTGCCAGCATGCGCGATTTAAAGCAGCAGATACAACGTGACGTGAATAGCAAGGGCATACAAGACAACATTAAACTGGGCCGGGGTGGCATACGCGAAATTGAGTTCATAGCCCAAGTGTTTCAGTTAATACGCGGTGGGCAAGACCCCAGTTTGCAAATTAAACCCACTTTGCAGGTGCTCGATCTGTTGGCTGAAAAAACCTTGCTGCCTAGCCGAACCGTGGCGGAATTAAAAACGGCTTATGTTTTTTTGCGAAACCTAGAGCACCGCCTCATGTACGTGGAAGACGCGCAAACGCAGGCGCTACCCAATAACGATGAGGCGCAAGCGCGCATTGCTAAGGCTATGAATTTTAGCGATTGGCCTAGCTTTCTAGCGGTATTAAACGACTACCGCGCCAGAGTGCAAGAGCATTTTGATGCCACTTTTAGCGATGCCAGCGCGGACAGCCGTGCACTGGCAAATGAAATCGCTTTGTGGCAAGACGGCTTAGGCGAGCAAGAGGCGCTGGCGACTTTGCAAAAATTACGTTACCAAGATGCGCCGCTAAGCCGCAGTCGGTTGCAGGCCATGCGCCACAGCAGTCGCTATGTGCAATTGCCTGAGTCCAGTCGGTTGCGTTTTGATGGTCTGATGCCGCTGGCCATTCAGTTGTCGGCCAGCATGCCCAACCCAGACACGACTTTGCTGCGCGTCAGTGATTTATTGGAAAGCATCTGCCGCCGTGCCAGTTATTTGGCGCTGTTGGCTGAGCACCCGCAGGCCATGCAATTGGTCGTTAAACTCTGCAGCAGCAGCCCATGGCTGAGCAATTACTTGTTGCAACACCCCATTTTATTGGATGAGTTGTTGGACACTCGCACCCTCTATGCGCCGCCGGATTTTGCCAGCATGCGTAAGCAATTGCAGCAACGATTGACTGAACTAGACGGCGACGTGGAAAAGCAAATGGACAGCTTGCGCCATTTTAAACATGGCCATGTGTTTAGGTTTGCCGTGCAGGACATCAACGGCGAATTGAGCCCAGAAGTGGTGTCGGATTACCTAAGCGCTTTAGCCGATTTGATACTGGACGTCAGTTTGCCCTTTATTTGGGCTCAGCTCAAAACGCGGCATAGGTTAGATGCTAAATTTGCCGTCATAGGCTACGGCAAATTGGGCAGTAAGGAGCTGGGCTATGCCTCGGATTTGGACATCATTTTTCTCTACGATGACGACGCGCCTGAGGCCGGTGAAGTCTATGCGCGCTTCGCCCAACGTATCAACAATTGGTTTAATAGCCTGACCTCGGCTGGGCTTTTGTACGAGACCGATTTGCAATTGCGTCCAGACGGCAACAGCGGCTTGTTGGTGAGCAGCGTGGCTGCTTTTCATGATTACCAATTGAACAAGGCCTGGGTCTGGGAACACCAAGCCATTACCCGCGCCCGTTTTGTGGCAGGCGACAAGGCGTTGGCTACGCATTTTGAGTCTACGCGCCTAGCGGTGATGACCATGTTCCGTGAACGCGATGCCTTAAAGCAATCGGTGCTGGCCATGCGTGAAAAAATGCGCGCCACGCAACACCTCGCGCCCGATCTGTTTGACTTGAAACACAGCCCAGGTGGCATTATCGATGTGGAGTTTTTGGTGCAGTATCTGTTGCTGGCGCACGCCAAGGACCACCCCGCATTAAGCCAAAATAGTGGCAACATTACATTGTTAAAGCTGCTTGCAAAGCTGGGCATTATAGACCTTGCCGCCGTAGAAAAAGTGGTGTTGGCTTACCGCGACTACCGCCACAGCCAACACCTAATGAAACTGCAAGGTTTGCAGGCTTTGCACGTGCCTTTAAGCTCGGTCAGTGAACACGCATCATCCGTCAGCGCGCTCTGGCAGCAAGTGTTCTTTAGCCCATAACTTTGTTTGCTCGGCTCTGTCGGCAAATAAACTAGCCGGCTCAACATAAGCCAGCGCAGCATGCAGGCATGTTAAAATGGCCACTTATGAGTGCAAATTCCCCGCCCACTGCCACACCCGCTGATTCAAGCCTTAGCCCTATAGAGGCGGCCATGTCCACTTGCATGTTGCAAGATAGGCATGCCCTGCGTAGGAAATTTCGCGAGGCCATGGCCTTGGCTAAGAACCCAGCTGATGCTGGGGACAAGGCTAAAGCGCAACGCATGTTGGCTGAAATCAAGCAAAAGATAGGCTCATCGCAACAGAAATATAACGCCAGATTAAGCAATCTGCCCAAGCCCAGCTACCCTATGGAATTGCCCGTTAGTGGCAAAAAAGAACAGATTGCCGCTGCCATCTTGCAACACCAAGTGGTCATCGTCTGCGGCGAAACCGGTTCCGGTAAAACCACTCAGTTGCCTAAAATTTGTTTGGAATTGGGTAGGGGCGTGGCTGGCCTGATAGGGCACACTCAGCCGCGGCGCATCGCCGCCAGGTCGGTCGCCAGCCGCATTGCCCAAGAATTGCAAAGCCCGCTGGGCGAGGCAGTAGGCTACAAAGTCCGCTTTAACGATAAGTTAAGTGAATCCAGCTACGTTAAATTGATGACGGACGGCATTTTGCTGGCGGAAACCCAAGGGGATAAATTTCTCAATGCTTACGACACCATTATCATCGATGAGGCGCACGAACGCAGCCTGAACATCGATTTTCTCTTGGGTTATTTGAAGCAGTTGCTGCTTAAGCGACCCGATTTAAAAGTCATCGTCACCTCGGCCACCATCGATGCCGATCGCTTTTCCAAGCATTTTAATGGCGCGCCAGTGATAGAAGTGTCCGGCCGTACCTACCCGGTGGAAGTGCGTTACCGCCCCCTAGGCAAATCCGGCTTTAGGGCCAAAGATGCGTTTGCGGAAAAGCAGGCGCAGGATGCCGAGCTAGGCGACATCGAGGCGGAAGACGCCAGCCTGTTGGGCATCAGTCGCAAACCGCAAACCGAAGCCCGTTGGCTAGAAGAGGACGACGAAGAGGAGGCCATAGAAGAGGCCATACTGGATGCTGCGGACGATTTATTGCGCTTAGGCGATGGCGACATATTGGTGTTTTTACCGGGCGAGCGCGAGATACGCGATACCGCCGAGCACTTGCGTAAATACCAAGGCCGCTCGGCCAAGCTCAAGCACATCGAAGTGCTGCCCTTGTTCGCCCGACTCAGCATAGAAGACCAACAGAAAATCTTCAAAAGCCACAGCAGTCGCCGCATCGTATTGGCCACCAATGTGGCAGAGACCTCGCTAACCGTGCCCGGCATTAAGTATGTGATTGACGCCGGCTTGGCCCGTGTCAATCGCTACAGCACGCGCGCTAAAGTCGAGCAATTGCAAATCGAAAAAATCAGCCAAGCGGCCGCCAAGCAACGGGCCGGTCGTTGCGGTCGCGTTTCCAATGGCGTGTGCGTGCGCCTCTATTCCGAGCAGGACTTTGCGGCGCGTGCGGAATTTACCGAACCGGAGATTTTGCGCAGTTCCCTGGCCAGCGTGATTCTGCGCATGGCCGCATTGCGTTTAGGCGACATAAACGATTTTCCATTTATAGAAGCGCCCAGCAGTCGCTTGATCACCGATGGCTACCAACTGTTGCAAGAGTTAGGGGCGGTGGACAGCCAGCGGCAGATTACCGATATCGGCTTGCAATTGGCAAAATTGCCCTTGGACCCGCGTGTGGGTCGCATGATATTGGCGGCTAAACGTGAGTCTTGTTTAAACGAAATCCTCATTATCGCCAGCGTCTTGAGCATACAAGACCCGCGCGAGCGCCCCATGGACAAGCGAGAAGCGGCCGATAATGCCCATGCTAAGTTTGCCGGTGAAGGCTCAGACTTCATGAGCTACTTGAAGCTGTGGGATTTTTTTGACGCCGCTTTAAAAAACAAAAAATCCAATAAAGACTTATTGAATCAGTGCCACAGCCATTTCTTGTCTTTTTTACGCTTAAAAGAATGGCGTGAGTTGCACGGGCAAATCAAGCAAATTACCGACGAAATGGCATTTAAAGGCAACGACAAGCCCGCCAGTTACGAGCAAATTCATCGCGCCTTATTGGCCGGTTTGCTTGGCAACATAGGCTTTAAAGACGGCGACAACGAAGCCTATTCCGGCGCCCGTGGCATACGCTTTTATTTGGCTCCGGGCTCGGCCTTGAAGAAAGCCAAGCCTAAGTGGGTGATGGCGGCGGAGTTGGTCGATACCAGTAAATTGTATGCACGCTGTGTGGCTAAAATCGAACCGGATTGGATAGAGCCCTTGGCCAG
>JBEDKJ010000104.1:0-14689 GCA_041172285.1 Pseudomonadota bacterium | reverse complement strand
AGTCAAATTAACTGAAAAGCAGAAAGACTTATTACGTGAATTTGAAACCAGCACCCAAGCGGATTCGGGTAAACACAGCCCACGCAATAAATCTTGGATGAATAAAGTTAAAGATTTTTTTGATTAAGTTGCCTAAGTTTCAGTTGCCATAGCTCAGGAACAATGCATGCCAGTCTAGATGCCGTCAGTTATCTTGACTGGCATTTTTTAGCCGGCTAATCGACTGGCAATGGCCCGCAATTCTTCCGCTGCATCGGCGTAGTCTTCATAGCGTTGGCCCGCCGTTTTGGCATACCAATACTCGCTGTTCCACTTATCCCCTTCTATCTTATGCAGCACCGCGTGCAACCAACAAGCTAGGGGGTCATGGTATTGCTGCGCCAACTCATGGGCGCCATGCCAATCCTCGGCCATGGCTAAATGCACCGCCTTGAGCAAGGTGTCACGCAAAATAGGCGACCTTTTTATCTCTGGGTAATTTTTTGAGCTGCGCTTCGGCCACGCTGGCAGCCGATCGGTCTTGATAAGCCAAACTGGCTAGAATTCTAATGGGTGGGTTGGCGCGGGTATACTTAGCGCCCTTGCCGGCTAGGTGCGCGGCATAGCGGGCGTCGAGGTCATTGGTGATGCCAGCGTAGTACGCGCCGTTCTTGCATTCCAATAGGTATAAGACCCAGCCGCCATCCATGTTTAATAGGTGCCGGCTTGGATGAATTCCACCTTATACCCATCCGGGTCTTCTACAAATGCAATCACGGTGGTGCCGTGCATCATGGGGCCGGCTTCACGCACCACTTTGCCACCGGCTTTGCGCACGGCTTCGCAGGCCTGGGCTGCATCGTCCACTTCCAAGGCAATGTGACCGTAGGCTTTGCCCATGTCGTAACTTTCCACGCCGTAGTTGTACGTGAGCTCTATGACCGTGTGATGGGCTTCATCACCGTAGCCAACAAAAGCCAGGCTGAATTGACCGTCGGGGAAATCGTGTTGGCGTAGCACTTTCATGCCTAACACTTGCGTATAAAAAGCAATGGAGCGCTCCATATTACCTACACGGAGCATGGTATGTAGCATGCGCATAATCGTATCCTATGGGTTAAGAGTCGGCTTTGTAGCGGTTAATTGCCGGTATTTTTCCAGTAATTGCTCTTTCGTTTCCACCACCTCTGGGTTGAAGGGTATGCAATCGATGGGGCAGACTTCTTGGCATTGCGGCTTGTCGTAGTGGCCCACGCATTCGGTGCACAAATTCGGGTTGATTTCGTAGATCACTTCACCCTGAAAAATGGCGGTATTCGGGCAAGCAGGCTCGCAAACGTCGCAATTAATGCACTCATCGGTAATCATTAAAGCCAAAATCAGTTTCCTAATTTTTGCTTAATGGCGTCGTTCACGGTTTGCGATAAGAAGGCTTGCACATCGCCACCTAGCACCGCAACTTCGCGCACCAAGCTTGATGAAATAAACATGAACTGTTCCGATGGCGTTAAGAATAAGGTTTCAAATTGCGGGTAGAGCTTACGGTTCATGCCGGCCAATTGAAACTCGTATTCAAAATCCGATGCGGCACGCAAGCCGCGTATGACCATTTTTGCGCCTTGGTCTTGCACAAACTGCATGAGCAAACCGCTGAAACCCATCACCTTTATATTGGCCGCGTGACTGAACACGCCTTGCGCCATGGCGACGCGTTCTTGCAAGCTGAATAAGGTGTTTTTGTTGGTGCTGTCGGCCACCGCCACAATCACCTCATCGAACAAATCGGCGGCGCGGCGAACCACGTCCTCGTGCCCCAAGGTAATGGGATCAAAGGTACCGGGGTAGATTGCAATGCGATTTTTAGCCATGGTGCGCCCTATTCAATTTTGGCTAATTTTAACAGATGATAAAAAACATTACCTGCTTTGCTTTGTTTGAGCACTTGCCAGCCCGCTAAAAATGGCTGACTGCCAGCCTGCTGGGCTTCATCTAAAGCAAACTCGGCTTCCACATAAAGCCTGCCGTCGGCATGCAAACGGCTCGCCAATTGCGGCATGATTTGGGCTAACCAATCTTTGTTGTAAGGTGGATCGAGAAAAATGAGTTGGTAGGACTGGCTGTTCTGCGCTAAAAACTGCAAGGCATCTTGTTGCACGATGTTGGCCGCCGTAGCGTTTAATAGGCTTTTGTTGGCGTGCAAGGCAGCACAGGCTAAGCTGGATTTTTCCACCATGGTGACTGCGCTAGCGCCACGTGATAAAGCCTCGAAGCCCATCACCCCGGTACCGGCAAACAGGTCCAAACAGCGCAGCCCGGTTAAATCTTGGCCCAACCAATTAAAAAGAGTTTGCCTGACGCGCTCAGGGGTAGGCCGCAGGCCTTCTGCATCCGGAAATTTAATTAGACGACTGCGCCAAGTACCTGCGTTGATGCGCACCGTGTTGAGTTGTTTTGCTGCTGATTTTGCCACTGCCCGATTCCAGCCCCACTAAAGCGATTAGCAAGATCGCTCCTGCACGGGGCTGATATTACTGAGTATTGGGCGCGCCCACAATCACCGTGACAAAATTTTCTGGTTTCAAACGGCGATTAAACGCGTCTTTAATCTGCGCCGCAGTCACGGCAGCCACTTTGCTGTTGTACTCGTCCAGGTAATTAAGCGGCAATTTATAAAAACCGATCACCGCAAGGTAATCCAGAATTTTGCTGTTGCTGTCTATGCGCATAGGGAACCCGCCAATCACGTTAGCTTTGGCGGCTTTTAATTCCGCATCCGTCACGCCCTTGGCCAAGAAGTCTGCCAAGGTCGCCCTCACTATTTTTAAGGCCTCGTCGGCTTGCTCTTTTTTGGTTTGCAAGCCAATCTGGAAGGTGCCCACTTCGGCCATGGGCATAAAGTAGCTGTAGACGCTGTAAACCAAACCGCGTTTTTCCCGCACTTCTTCCGTCAGGCGCGACACAAAGCCACCGCCGCCCAACACATAATTCCCCAAGTACAAGGGAAACAGATCGGGATCGCCGCGTTTAATGCCGGGGTAGCCCAATAATATGTGCGATTGCGAAGCCGGATGCGCGATGCGTTGCGTTACCGGGGCATTGGGATAAGTGACTTGCGCGATGGCCGGATTGGCTGGGCCTTTAGGCAAACCACTGGCCATGCTCTCGGCTATGGCCTCGGCTTGCGCGCGGCTCAAATCGCCCATCATGGCAATCACGGCGCCATTAGCGCGGTAATGCTGTTGGTAAAAAGCCTGCAAGTCGGCCACGTTCAATTTGGCCACCGTAGCTATTTCACCGCTTTCGTCCAAGCTGTAAGGGTGGCTGCCATACAAAGCCGTCATGAAGGCTTTGTTGACCATGCCCTCGGGTTGGGTAGCCGATTCTTCTAGGCCTGAAATAATGCGGGCTTTTTCTCTGGCCAATACCGACGCCGGGAAATCCGGTTTTTGTAAGATTTTACCGAACACGTCCAGCGCTAGTTTTTGCTCGCGCTCACTGCTTAAGGTGCGCAATTTTAGCGCCGCCCTATCGCCGTCGAATTCGCCGCCTAACACCGCACCGATGTCTGCCAGTTTATTAGCAATCACTTCGTCGCTCATGCCGGCTGCGCCCAAGGTCATCATGTAGCGCGTAATGCCCGCTAGGCCGGATTTTTCTGCCGTGTCTCTAGCACTGCCCGCAGCAAAATTGACGCTTAAATCGACTATCGGCAAATCGTGGTTTTCCACGAAATACACCTCGGCACCGCTGCTGGTTTGCCAGTGTTGAATGTTAACGGCCGCCTGTGCACTGAGCGCACCGATTGCCATGGCCGCAGTCAGCAGCCAACGTGTTACTAGGGTTTGTAGAGTCATGGTGTATTTGCCTTCATTTATTCACGGTTGCCGTTATTGATAAACTTAATGCACATGCGGCTTGCCTTTGGGCTTGGCATTTGGGTCCATGGGCTGTGGGTCTAAGGTGGCTATGGTTAAGTTATCCACATTGAGGTATTGCTTGGCCACCGCTTGCACTTGCTCGGCCGTGACCGCGCGCAATTTGGCTGGGTATTGGTCTAAGATTTTCCAGGAAAAACCTATGCTCTCTACCGTGCCGATTTGCATGGCTTGGTAGAACATGGAATCGCGCTGATAGACATCGGCGGCAATCACCGCGGCTTTCACCCTATCCAATTCTTCGGCGCTAACACCAGACTGTTTGATTTTTTCAATCTGCTGCAACAAAGCCGCTTCCAGCTCACGCACGGTTTTACCTTCGCTAGGCGTGCCATCCAACTCAAACAAGCTTTGCCTGCCGCGCGACGTGATGTCGTAACCGGCGCTCACGTCCACGGCCAATTGGCTATCACGCACTAGGCTTTGGTTTAAGCGCGCTGCCGGGTTGCCACTGAGCACACCGGCCAAGACTTCCAAGGCATAAGGTTGCCAATCATTATCGGGCTCTTGCAAGGACGGCACGTGGTAGCCCATTAATAAATAGGCTTGCTTGGCTGGCGCTTTTACCACCACGCGGCGTTCACCCAATTGCGCAGGCTCGACTTGCGGTTTGCGCACCGGTAATTTTTTGGCGGTTAATTTACCAAAATGCTGCTTGGCCAATTTATACACCTCTTGCGCTTGCACGTCGCCCACCACCACCACGGTGGCATTGTTAGGCGCATACCAGAGGTCATACCATTCACGCGCGTCATGATAGCTCATGTTTTCTAGATCATTCATGAAGCCTATGACAGGGCGAGAGTAAGGATGGGCACGGTAAACCGCACCTTGAAAAGCCTCATTGACCAAGGACTGCGGTTTGTCATCGGTGCGCCAACGGCGCTCTTCCATCACCACCTTAATTTCTTTATCGAACTCTTCTTTGGTCAATTGCAAATTGGCCATGCGGTCGGCTTCCAATTCGAAAGACAAGGCTAAATTGGATTTTTCTAATTGTTGGAAGTAACAGGTGTAATCGCTGCTGGTAAAGGCATTTTCTTTACCACCGGCGGCGGCAATCAAGCGAGAGAATTGCCCGGCTTTGACTTTCTTGGTGCCCTTAAACATCATGTGTTCCAAGACATGGGCCACGCCGGTTTTACCGTTAACTTCGTCTAGGCTGCCGGCTTTATACCAAACTTGCGATACCACCACCGGCGAACGGTGGTCTTCTTGGACAATCAGCTTTAAGCCATTGTCCAACTTAAATTCTTGCACGTTGGCGGCCCAACTGCTGATAGGCAATGCCAACAATAATATCCATGCACTTTTAATCCGCACTTTGATTTTCTCCTGAGTTGCATTAGCGCTTTATTTTTACATCGCCCAAATTATAACGTGGGCCTATCTTTAACTGCCTACTCATTTTAACTAGCGCATTTCTGACCGCGTCTCACCTGCCTAAGTTCACGACAACTTGGACCAGTTATTTTTTTAGGCCAGCTGCGATGGCGAAGATGAAAGCCGTGCTAAAACAAGTTAAAATAGTGCCCATGTTTGATTTTTTCAAAAAGAACAAAACCCCGGATCTTGCGCAGCCCGAAGCCGATCAAGCCGCGCCCGCTGTTGATGCCGTAACCGAGCCTAAAACGGCAATTCAGCCGAGCGCATCATGGGCCGAGCGCCTTAAGACCAGCCTAAGCAAAACCCGCAAACAACTGGGCAACCAATTGGCCGGGCTATTTGGCGGTGGCAAAATTGATGCCGAGGTCTACGAGGAATTAGAGACCATCCTGCTGACTTCAGACGTGGGCGTGAACGCCACCAAGAACTTACTGAACGACATCAAAAACCGCGTTAAAGCGCAAAATTTAGACGACACCGTGCAACTTAAAGCAGCGCTTAAAGCCGCCCTGTCGGATTTGCTCACGCCCTTGCAACAACCCTTAGTCACCACCGAACACCAACCCTTCGTCATCATGCTGGCCGGCGTCAACGGTGCCGGAAAAACCACCAGCATAGGCAAGCTAGCCCACGCTTTTCAGGCACAGGGCAAATCGGTGCTGATCGCCGCCGGCGATACCTTTAGAGCCGCCGCACGCGAGCAATTGCAAGTGTGGGGTGAACGCAACAACGTTCACGTAGTAGCGCAATCCAGCGGCGATGCCGCGGCGGTGATGTTTGATGCCATCAATTCCGCCATCGCCAAAAAAATCGACATCGTCTTGGCAGACACGGCCGGTCGCTTGCCCACGCAGATGCATTTAATGGACGAAATTGCCAAAGTAAAACGGGTGATGGCCAAAAGCTTGCCCGGTGCGCCACACGAAGTATTGCTGGTGCTGGATGCCAACACCGGCCAAAACGCCGTGACGCAAGTCAAAGCGTTTGACGATGCCTTGGGTGTCACCGGCTTGGTGTTAAGCAAATTAGACGGCACTGCCAAGGGCGGCGTCATTGCAGCGATTGCCGAAGCGCGCCCCATCCCCATCCGCTTTATTGGCATAGGCGAAGCGATAGACGATTTGCGGCCGTTTGTAGCCAGCGAATTCATCGATGCCATGCTCGATTAAGCCGACTTTAGCGCTATAATTCTTCCATGATTAAATTCGACCACGTCACCAAACGTTACCCCGGCAGCAACGAAGCCTTAAGCCAAGTGAGCTTTGACATCGAAGCCGGCGAATTGGTCTTTGTAACCGGTCACTCGGGCGCCGGCAAAAGCACCTTGCTCAAGCTGATTGCCGCCATTGAGCGCCCCACCAGCGGCACGGTATTGATCGCCAATCAAAACATCAGCCAACTAAAAGCGGCCGCCATCCCCTTTATGCGCCGCCGCTTTGGCTTGATCTTTCAAGACCACAAATTACTCTACGATCGCAATTGCTTTGAGAACGTCATCTTGCCTTTGCACATCAATGGCATCACTGGCTTGGACGCCGCCAAACGCGTGCGCGCCGCCTTGGATAAGGTCGGCTTATTGCACAAAGAAAAAGCCATGCCCATCACCCTATCAGGCGGCGAGCAACAACGTTTAGCCATTGCGCGCGCCGTGGTCAGTCGCCCATCCATTTTGATTGCCGACGAACCTACCGGCAATTTGGACTCCAGCTACGCGGCCGACATCATGGGCATCTTCCAAGATTTCAATCAAGTGGGCGTGACGGTCATCGTCGCCACCCACGATGCACGCGGCATGTCGGCGACACAAAATCGCGTATTGCACTTAGACCACGGTCGATTGACCGTATCCAATTCAGCTGAAAGCGTGAACGCATAGTGAACTGGCTCAATCAACACCTGCAAGCAATTAAATTGGTGCTGTCGCGTATGGACAGCAACAAGCTATCGACCTTTATGATCAGCTTAGTGATTGCCGTGGCCATGGCCATCCCCGGTGTGTTTTACCTAGGCGTGGAGCACTTATCCAAACTAAGCAACCACATGCAAAATGAAACCGAAATCAGCCTGTTTGTGAAACTGGACGAACCGGCCAGCACCTTAACCGCAATCGACGCCGCCTTAAAAAACAACTCAGCCATCAAGAGCTTCACCTTGGTCACCAAGTCGGATGCCTGGGAGGACTTAAAAGCCAAAGCCGCATCGAGTAAAATCAACAGCGAAGTGCAAAACCTAGAGCAAAATCCGCTACCGGATGCTTTTTTTATTCAAGCCAAATCGGCTGATGCGGCATCACTGGCGACCTTAAGGGATGAGCTTCAAGCGCTGCCTGGTGTGGAGCAAGCCTTATTGAATGCCGAGTGGGCCAAACGCTTGTCCAGCATATTGGCCTTGGGCACAAAAATTATCGCCTTCATTGCGGCACTGTTGGCACTGGCCTTATTGGTCATCATAGGCAACACCGTGCGCATGCAAATCCTCACGCAAAAAGACGAGATCGTGGTCAGCAAACTGATAGGGGCCACCACGCAATTTATCCGCACGCCGTTTCTGTATGCCGGCATGGTCTACGGCTTATTTGGCGGCCTGCTATCCATGGCCATGCTGATGTTCATCGTGCAACTGTATAACCAATCGGTCGTGCAACTGTCTCAGCTATACAGCAACGACTTCAGCTTGGCTTGGTTTAATCCCCCGCTCTACTTAGGCATCATCTTGCTGTCCATCTTCATCGGTTGGCTGGGTTCCTTCCTGTCTGTCAGCCGCGCCATTGCCGCCATCAAAATAGACTGATTTCCCGCCACGCTTGCCGTGAACTATTTAGCCTCTAGCACTCTCTTATACAGAGTGCTAAAATAGCATTTACGGAGGACTAATTTTAAATGACCACTGCCTTATTACCCGTGTTAACTGCCGGCGATAGCCTAGAGCACTACTCTAGAGCCATCAAGGCTTACCCTATTCTGTCCGCAGAAGAGGAATACGCGCTGGCCGTCAAATTTAGAAAAGAAAACGACCTAGAAGCCGCGCGTCAATTAATTGTCTCGCACCTTCGCTTGGTGGCTAGCATCGCGCGTGGCTACAACGGCTACGGCTTGCCGCAAGCAGACCTGATTCAAGAAGGCAACATCGGCCTGATGAAGGCGGTAAAACGCTTTGACCCAGAGCGCGGTGTGCGCTTGGTGTCCTTTGCCATGCATTGGATTAAAGCGGAGATACACGAATACATCGTGCGCAATTGGCGCTTGGTTAAAATTGCCACCACCAAAGCGCAACGTAAATTGTTCTTTAATTTACGCAGCATGAAGCCTGGCCACAACAGCTTGCAAAGCAGCGAAGTGGAGCACATCGCTCAGACCTTGAACGTCAAAGCGGAAGAAGTGCGGGAAATGGAAGCGCGCCTTAACGGCCACGAAATCGCTTTAGAATCCAGCGCGGACGACGACGAAGACGGCCATTACAGCCCCATCGCCTACTTACAAGACGAACGCCTAGAGCCACTGGCTGCCATGCAAGCCAAACAAACCGAAGCCTTTGAAAGCAATGGCTTAAGCCATGCCTTGCAACACTTGGACGAACGCAGCCGTCGGGTGGTGGAAGCGCGCTGGTTGCAAGACGACGGCGGCAAAACCTTGCACGAACTGGCTGCCGAATTTGGTGTGTCTGCGGAACGCATCCGCCAAATCGAGCAAAAAGCCATGCAAAAAATTAAAAGCACCATGCTGGCTTACCAAGCCTAAGCTGGGGTTAGTTTAAAAAAAGGCTGCGCCACGCAGCCTTTTTTATTGGCGATGCGCCGCGTCATAAGCAATCTATGCCCAGCCTATTGATGTCGCTGCCACGCCGTTCTGTTATCATCCTATTTTACAAAAAGTTGACCCAAGCATGAGCAAGCCCAATCCTAGACCAACCGACATAAAGCTGCACCAAGCCTCGCGTTTATTGGAAATAAAATTCGACGACCACACCGAGTGCATGCTTTCTTGCGAATTTTTACGCGTTCACTCGCCCTCCGCTGAAGTTAAAGGCCACGGCCCAGGCCAAGAAGTGCTACAGACCGGTAAAGAGCAGGTCAACATCAACCAAATCGAAGCAGTAGGCAATTACGCCATCAAACTGGTGTTCAGCGATGGCCACGATACCGGCTTGTATTCATGGGATTACTTATACGAACTGGCGCGCAACTACGAAGCCTTGTGGTTGGAGTACTTAGGTAAACTAAGCATGGCCGGCTTGAGTCGAAGCGAATAAGCGAGGGACCTATGTCTAAGGAACAACAAACCCATTTTGGTTTTAAAACCGTGGCCGAAGGCGAAAAAGCCAAAAAAGTCGGCGAGGTTTTCCATTCCGTGGCCAGCAAATACGACTTGATGAACGACGTCATGTCGGCCGGCTTACATCGCAGCTGGAAACGCTTTGCCGTGGCAATAAGCGGCGTTAAAGCCGGCGACACGGTGTTAGACATTGCCGGCGGCAGCGGCGATTTATCCAAATTGTTCGCACAAAAAGTCGGGGCAAGTGGCCGCGTTATCCTAACCGACATCAACGCCTCCATGCTCAGTGTCGGCCGCGACCGCATGTTGGACGCCGGCCTCAATGTGCCAACCTTGCAATGCGACGCAGAAAAATTACCCTTCCCAGACGGCCACTTTGATTGCGTCATCGTCGCCTTCGGTTTGCGCAACATGACGCACAAAGAGCTAGCCTTGGCCGAAATGCAACGCGTGCTCAAAGTCGGCGGCCGCCTCTTGGTATTGGAATTCTCAAAGGTCTGGCAACCCTTGAGCAAGCTCTACGACGCCTATTCCTTTAAGTTACTGCCCATCATGGGCAAATTGTTTGCTAAAGATGCCGACAGCTACCAATACCTGGCCGAGTCCATACGCATGCACCCCGATCAAGAAACGCTGAAAAAGATGATGGAAGAAGCGGGGCTGGCTAAGGTCGATTATTACAACTTGGCAGCCGGGGTGGTGGCCTTGCACAAAGGCTACAAAATCTAATGGTGCGTCACCTATGTTAAGCGGCTTGTCTACCCGAATATTGCAACACCTGATTGCGCAAAACAGCTGGGCCTGCCCATTGCTGCAGCCCCATGCCGGTAAGTGCGTTGCATTTAAATTGGGCTTTTTTAGCCATAGCCTGACGATTTTAGAAGACGGTTCGTTGGCCATGGCCGGCGCCAGCCACGCGGCCGATGCCAGCGTCAGCCTCACCCCCAGCTTAGCCCTACGCCTATTATCTGGCGACGAAGCGGCGAAACGGCAAGTGGTCATCAGTGGCGACACGCACCTAGCAGCGGAATTAGCCAAAGTCCTTTCTGCCATGCGCTGGGACTTTGAGGACGACGCCAGCAAATTGGTCGGTGACGTGGCCGCGCATAAAATAGGCCAAACCTTACGCGGCATCGCCGCCACCGGTAAAGAAACCGGCAGCAATTTAGCCGCCATGCTCAGCGAGTACTGGCAAGAAGAAATGCCCTTGATAGCCAAAAAACGCCAAGTCGAAGCCTTCAATAGCGAGGTGGACACCTTGCGTGCCGACCTCGCTCGCTTTGAAAAAAAATTCACCAAACTGCAACAGCAACTTAAGCAGACGGGCCAAGATAAAGGCAGCCAAGCCTAATATGCGTTTATTCCGCCTGATCTACATCGTTTACATCGCCTTGCGCTTCGGCTTGGACGAATTTGTCTTAAGCAACAGCAAGCTCAAACCGTTGCAAACGCTTATTAATGTGCTGTTTTTCTGGCGCAACAAAAACACACCCCGTGCAGTCAGGTTACGCTTAGCCTTAGAAGCCTTGGGGCCCATTTTTGTAAAATTTGGCCAAATGCTGTCTACCCGTCGCGATCTAATCCCCTTGGATATCGCAGACGAATTGGCCAAACTGCAAGACCAAGTGCCGCCTTTTGCCTACGCGGAAGTGGAAAAAATTGTCTTGGCGGCTTACCAATTACCGCTTAATCAAGTGTTCGCCAGCTTCGACGAAACCGCCGTGGCCAGCGCCTCGGTAGCGCAAGTGCACTTTGCCGAATTGGTCGATGGCACCCCGGTAGCGGTCAAAGTGTTGCGCCCCGGCATCGCCCAAGTTATCCACCACGACCTGGCCTTATTGGACACCGCCGCTTGGTTGCTGCAAGCGCTATCATCAGAAGTCAAACGCTTAAAACCGCGTGAAGTGGTGGCGGAATTTGCCGAACACACCGAGAGCGAGCTAGACCTCACCTTAGAGGCAGCCAACTGCACCCGCTTAGCCGGCAACTTTACCGACAGAAAATTACTGGTACCTGAAGTGCATTGGGATTGGTGCCGCCAACAAGTGATGGTCATGCAGCGCATGCACGGTACCCCGATTAGCAAAATCGACTTGTTGCGTGAACAAGGCATAGACATTAGCCAACTGGCGCACGACGGCGTTGAGATCTTCTTTACCCAGGTATTCCGCGACGGCTTTTTTCATGCCGATATGCACCCAGGCAATATCTTGGTGGTCAACAGTGGCCCGGACAAAGGCAAGTACATCGCCCTGGATTTTGGCATCATGGGCACGCTGACCGATAATGACAAATACTACCTAGCACGCAATTTTTTAGCCTTCTTTAACCGCGATTACCGCGACGTCGCCGTGGCCCACATTGAATCGGGTTGGGTGCCCAAAGACACCAACGTGGAAGCCTTAGAAACAGCCGTGCGCGCCATCTGCGAACCGATATTCAACAAGCCCTTAAAAGACATTTCCTTTGGCCGCACGCTGTTAAGCTTGTTTCAAATGTCGCGCAAATTTGGCGTGGTGATCCAACCGCAATTGGTCATGCTGCAAAAAACCTTGCTCAATATTGAAGGCTTGGGACGCGACTTGGACCCCGACATTGACTTATGGCAAAGCGCTAAACCGTTCTTGAAACGCTGGATGAGTGAGCAAATTGGCTGGCGCAGCATCGCTAAAAAAATCCGAAAGGAATTGCCCTTTATCGCCAAAACCCTGCCTGAAATGCCGCGCTTGGTGCACGCTTTCTTAGCGCAACAAAACGAAGCCGAGCAAGACGCGCCCATGCGCGCTCAGCTAGCGCAATTGATTGCGGCGCAGCAGCAGCAAGCGCGTTGGCAAAAACGCCTGTTCCTCGGTGTGGCGGTGTTGGCGAGCTTAGAAGTGCTCATGCTCTTGAGTGCTGTTTGGCCCCTGGCTAACTAAGGCAGTGCTAATACGAAACTAGCTTTTGACGCGGGCTTTTTGGCAGTGCGCACAGAAAAAGGTCGAGCGTTGACCTAAACGCATGGTTTTAATTGGCCGCCCACACACCAAGCATGGCTCATCGGTGCGAGCATAGACAAAGTAGCTTTGTTGAAAATAACCCGGCAGGCCGTTGGTGCCAAAAAAATCCCGCAAGCTGCTGCCCCCGGCATGAAGCGCCTCGTTCAACGTCAGCTTAATTTCTGCCACCAGCTTTTCACATTGCTTAAGGCTTAAGCTATTGGCCGGTGTTTCCGGGTGGATACGACTGCGAAACAGCGATTCGGAAGCGTAGATATTGCCCACCCCCACCACCACGTGACCGTCCATGATGGCGTTTTTAATCGCCAGGCTTTTATTGACTAAAGCCTGCCGCAAATACTTGGCATGAAAACCGTCTTCCAAGGGTTCCGGGCCTAAGCTGGCCAACAAGGGGTGATCGGCCTCGGCGCCTTCTAACCACAACACCGCCCCAAAGCGACGCGGGTCCCTTAAGCGCAACACATGGCCACCAACAAACGCCACATCAAAGTGATCGTGTTTTTCTGCCGGGTAGGCGTCGTCCAACAATTGAATGCGGCCGGACATGCCTAAGTGCAACAGCAATATGCCGGCAGCGGACTCGCCTGAAAAGTCGCACAACAAGTATTTAGCGCGGCGGCGCAAGCCATTAAGGGTCATGGCCGGGAGGGTTAGCTGCAAATGCGCCGGGATAGGCCAACGTAATCGAGGGTGACGAATGGTGACCGACTCAACCACGTGACCGACTAGAGGCAAAAGCCCACGTCGTGTGGTTTCTACCTCTGGCAACTCAGGCATGGCGTTTATTTACTGGGGATGTTGAGCGGCGGATTGAGCATGCTAAAGCCGACATCCGATGGGAAATGGTAGATCAGCCCTTCGTCCGGTCTGGCCAACAGCAAGTCGGGGGATTCTTGTATTTTGTCAAAATGCACTTTGCTGCCATCGGCCATTTTGATTTCAAAAGACGGGTAGGTCTGTTTGCGATCCGGCGTGTACATTTCCACCGACTTGGCAGGGTTATGCAGCCAAGAGAAATCCAACCACTCGTTTAATTCGTTTTGCTGAGGCTTGGCCGCCGCGATTGAAGCTTTCCATTTGCCGTCGACTATGTCGACCTTCAGGTTGGCTTCTTCCCATTGCTCTAAGCGCCCAAACTCAAAACCCACTACCTTTTCGGTGGGTTTCAATGGTGCTTTATCGATTAACTCTATCATCTGCGTGGCGGCCGCTTCCGAATAGCCACCGGACACCAAATAAACATGGTTACGGTGAGCCACGTATTGCTCTTCCGTCACCGGGTTATGCGTACCAAAAATAAACTCTTCCAAATCGCCTTCTTTACGCACCAACTTAAGCTTCAACTCCGGGTTAGTCAGGCCGAATTTTTCCATGTCACCGCCACTGATCTTATCGCTGGACTGCGCGGCAATAATGGACAAAATACGTTGCACCGACGCTTGATCGGCGCGCATATTAACCGGTGCCGTGATGCGCCAGTAGCCGTCCACTTTAGCCAACAAAACCGGCGCTTGAGTAGGAAACTCCACGCGTATGGCATTGAATTCTGCCAACTTATAGCTAGACAAGTCGTGCTTGGTCGATTGCTCTGCATCGGCTTTAGGGCGCAGGTATAAAAACGCCACTAAGCCTGCTACCACTGCCAATAAAATTAAATTCACTAACCAACGTTTTTTCATGTTTGCCTCAAACCTAACTGCCTAATCAAAGACGGCTATTACGCTTTTCTGCGTTTCCACCAGAAATAAAAGCCCGCTATCATCATGGCCAACGGGAGGAAATACTGGAAGCCATGGAACACAGTCCAGGCCACCAAGCGACCGCTATCGGAATCGGGGATGGTGACGTTGATGTCTTTCAAAGGCATAGGCTGTATGGTGATAAGCTGATCGTCGCCGGCCAACCAATTGACGATATTCACGCCTAAATCCAAGTTGCCGCCATTGGTAATAAAGGTGTTGGATAAGAAGTTAGCGTTACCCATCACCACCACGCGCTGGCCTTTTTTACCGTAGATACGCTCTAAGGCCACACCGATATTAATCGGGCCGCGTTTATCGGTTTTTTCATTGAATTCCGGTTTGGCATCCTTGGCCAATTTGCCCGCCATCAACCAACC
>JBEDKJ010000103.1:0-13955 GCA_041172285.1 Pseudomonadota bacterium | reverse complement strand
GACGCGCATGTAGAACAAGGCGCCAAAGAATGCCGCAAAGAAAGCGACCTCAGAGCAAATGAACACGATCATGCCAAGACGGAAAGATTTGTCTTCCCATTTTTTAAATTGACCGGTGATGCTTTCAGTGATGATGGAGCCCATCCATTTAAACACCATGAATAATATAAGCGCGAAGCCTAAAATCATCATCCATTTGCCTGGTGCTGCTAGGTAAGCCAAGTCTTTGTTTTTATCGGTAGCCACGCTAAAGATAAAACCAGAGGCTAAGGACAGCAAGCCCATGGATATAATCGCTGGGTAAATGCTACCGTGCGGTACGTAATACTGATTGTTAGAATGTGTCGCCATGCAATAACTCCCGTGCATTTTTTATATTTTTAAATTCAAATAGCGCAACCGCCGCTATTTCCTCACCTACTACTACTTAACACTTAATGCTTACTTAGCCACATCCGTTGACGGGAAGAATGCGTAGGACAACGTCATGTCGGACACATCGATTGGCAGTTGCGGGCTGACAAAAAACCGCAAAGGCATTTCTTTTTCTTCACCAGGTTTTAAGGCCTGATTGACAAAACAAAAGCACTCAATCTTTTTCAGGTTCGCCGCGGCAATGCCCGGTGAAATACTGGGGATTGCCCGTCCAACCACTACTTGATTGGTGGTGTTTTTTGCTACAAACACCACGGTTTCAATTTGACCTGGGTGCAACTTCACGCTGCTTTGTTTAGGGTAGAAATTCCAACCTAAACCCGGCATCACGTTGGTAGTAAATTGCACCGTCACCCAACGGCTGTTGTCCACTTTGGCTTCTGCCAAGACCTCAGCAGAATTTTTAGTTTTGCCATTTAAGCCGGTCATTTCGCATAACACGTCGTAAATCGGCACCAAGGCAAAAGCAAACAGTAATGAGCCTAAAAGCAACCAAAGAAGCTTGCGAACTAAAACCTTATTTTTTAAATCCAGTTGCTGTTTTTGCGATAGCGGTTCGCTGTTTTTTACTTTTGCCATATCAAAAACATCGACACCACGTAACAAATCAAGGCCAACCCGCCTATCACCAAGGCGATACGCTGATTGCTTACTTTTTTGTCTGCGGCTGGCTTAGTCGCGGCTTGCTTAGTCATAGTGTTCCAATATAAAACTCGGCTTGAATTTCAAGCCGAGTTGTTGTGTTTATTACTTAACGGTAGGTTGCTCAGTAAAGCTATGGTATGGCGGTGGTGATGGTAATGTCCACTCCAAACCTTGCGCACCTTCCCAAACCTGATCCGTGGCTTTCTTGCCGCCTTTAACGCAGGTCACGATGTTGTATACAAAGATCAATTGTGACAAGCCCATAACGAAGGCTGCGATCGATGAAATCATATTGAATTCAGCGAACTGCAAGGCATAGTCTGGAATACGACGTGGCATACCGGCTAAACCTAAGAAGAACTGAGGAATAAAGGTGAAGTTGAATGAAATGGCTGTTAACCAGAAATGCAATTTACCTAATTTCTCGTTGTACATATGACCGGTCATTTTTGGTAACCAGTAATACACACCCGCCATGATACCCATGATACCGCCGGCAAATAAGGTGTAGTGGAAGTGCGCTACAACGAAATAGCTGTTGTGGTATTGCGCATCGGCTGCAACGTCAGCCAACACTAAACCGGTTAAACCGCCGATACCGAATAAGATAATCCAACCCACGGTAAACAACATAGGTGTTTCAAAGCTCATCGAGCCTTTCCACATGGTTTTAATCCAGCAGAAGAACATCACGGCCAATGGTAATGAAATGGCCATGGTGCTGTACATGAAGTAAAGCAAAGCTGGCACTGGCATACCTGAAGTGAAGAAGTGGTGAGCCCAAACAACCATGGCTAACACACCAATTGCAATGAAGGAATACACTTGCGCTTTGTAACCGTACATTGGTTTACGTGAGAATGTTTCTAAGATTTGTGGAATGAAACCCCAAACCGGTAATAACAAAATATACACTTCAGGGTGACCAAAGAACCAGAATAGATGTTGGAACATCACTGGGTCACCACCACCGGCCGCATCAAAGAAGTGCGTACCGAAGTGACGGTCTGTTAGCAACATGGTCACGGCACCAGCCAACACTGGAATGGTTGCTACCAACAAGAAAGCGGTGATTAACCAACCCCAAGCGAACAATGGCATTTTCATTAATGTCATGCCAGGCGCGCGCATGTTAAACAAAGTAACGATGATGTTGATTGAACCCAACACAGAAGACACACCCAACAAGTGCACCGCAAAAATCGCGAAGTCCACACCGATACCACCTTGCACAGACAAGGGTGGGTAGAATGTCCAACCGGTTGCTAGCGCACCGTCACCGATACCGAATAATGCCAAGGTGAACGGTAAGGTTAGCAAGATAGCGGATGGTGGCAATAGCCAGAAACCCCAGTTATTCAAACGCGGTAAAGCCATGTCTGGCGCACCGATTTGCAATGGGATCATCCAGTTAGCGAAACCCGTTGCGGCCGGCATCAATGCCGCGAAAATCATGATCAATGCATGCACACCGATCAACTGATTGTAAAACTCTGGGTTGACCAATTGCAGACCCGGCTGAAATAACTCAGCACGAATGCCTAAAATCATGGCACCGCCAACAAAGAACATGATTAGGGAAAACGTTAAATACATCGTCCCAATGTCTTTGTGGTTAGTGGTGGTTAACCAACGCATGATCCCGGTTGGGTGTTCAGCATGATCATCATGATGCGCTACCGTTGTTGTACTCATTACCTTCTCCTGATTACTCAAACAAAATAATTAATTAATCTTACTGACGTGCGGCTTTGACTTGCGAAGGCTGCAACACATCGCCCACGCTGTTACCTAAGGCATTTCTCTCGTAGGTAATCACGGCTGCAATTTCTGTATCGTTCAATACCGCTTTCCAAGATGGCATTACACGAATACCGTTTAACACGCGGTCTAAGTGACCGTCTTTTAAGTACTTGCCATCGGCACCAAAGATTGGGCCTAAAGCCACTTTACTGCCAGTTAAAGCTGGGAATGCTGGCGGTAAACCGGCACCCGAAATTTGGTGACAAACGGCACAGTTTTTCTCGTAAACGCCTTTACCTTCAGCCACCAATTCGTCTTTGGTCCATTCTTTATCGGCACCGGCAGAAGCTTTAGCCATTTCTTCTTTCTTCGCGGCTACCCAAACTTTGTATTCTTCCATAGGCACAGCGTCCACCACCACTGGCATGTAACCGTGGCCTTTACCGCACAATTCTTTACATTGACCGCGGTAAGTACCGGCTTTGTCTACTTGCACCCATGTTTCACGCAAGAAACCAGGCACGGCTAAACGTGATGAACCGAACTGTGGCACCCACCAGTTGTGCATTACGTCGGTGGCTGTCATTAAAATACGTACCTTTTCACCCACCGGCAATACCAAGTGGTTGTCCACTTCTAATAAGTATTGCTCGTCTTTTTTACCTTCAAAGCCCTTATCGGTTTGCTCTTTAGGCGTAGACAAGTTGCTGACGAATTTAATGCCTTTGGCATCGCCGTCCAAGTACTCATACTGCCAACGCCATTGTGAACCGGTCACTTTAACCACCATGGTGGCCTTGTCGCGGGTGTCTTCCATCATGACCACGCTGTGGTAAGCCGGGATACCCATGATGACGAAGTCGATCAACAATAGAATAGCAAATGGCACCAAGGTCCAGAATATTTCAGAAGCGGTAGACGGGGCTTTATCCACAACTGGTTTGAAGTTTTTGCTTTTTCTGTGGGCAAAAATTGAGTAGATCATGATGCCTAACACAACAACGAAAATCACCATGGTGATGATCATGAACTTGTTGTGCACGTGCAATGTGTCCAAAGCCATAGGCGTGACTGGCTCAGGAAAATTCCATGTGTAATCAGCACGGGCGGCAAAGGATGCCAACAAGGCCGATAACGCTAAACTAATTTTTGTAAAACCTCGCATAAAACTCACTCCAAAACTAAATTAATTGATATTTCTTAATTTTTGCCTGAGGTCCCGCGCCAATTGGCTGCGCTGCTCATCGTTTATAAAATTTCGACCAAATTCCACTTCATTGCCGTGTGAACTTATAAAAAGCCCACTTTTACCATTACTGCCTTTTATCATCGCTACATCGCGCACATTGACTTGTGCCCAGTAGCGCTGAAAAACCGTTGTCGTTACTTCTTTGACGTTTCTTTTTTCGACCACCACGCGGTCGTTTTCTATCGTAATGCTTTCAAAATCGTCTGCATGCAAGTACACCGTATGAAAAGCATAGGCAAAGGCGACGATTTCCAAACCAGCAAAGGGCAACACCAACCAAGCACCTATGTGGAAAAATCCTAAAGCCACCACCAGGGCAATACCCGCTAATGCCGCCAACAATTTGACACTGTCTTCAACCGACAATGAATTGTTTGGCCTTGCAATAATTTTGTCACCCAAATTTGCCACTGCCATAAACAGCCTTTAATCAAAAACCTGAGGTCTTGACACGTAAAATCCGAGATAGTTTTATTCGAAAATAGACGGGAATTCAGCCGTTTTATAACTTTTTCTAGCACGTTTTTACATGCGACATTTTGACGCAGAGCAAAAATAGCACGAAAACCGATTTGGCTCAAGAAAAATGTAACATTTTGAAACAATTTCATCACACAAACCGCGTATATATTTAAGGTGTCATTTTGGCTGGGCTTTTGACTTATGGGGGCGAATATGCCACTATCTAATCCGCTCAGCAGCTAAGCATGGTGCCCTGCATACCATGGCTTAGACCAACTATCACGCAATAAAATTAGGCAACCATTTACCCTTTAATCAGCATGCACACGCCAGCAACCTTAAGCCACCACCAAGCCGTCTATGGCCAAGCCCGCTCATAAAAAATCCGCCCCGTCTGCCACGGCCCAGCCTTATGACATTGTCATCATAGGTGCAGGGCCCAGCGGTTTGTCTGCCGCCGTGCGCGCGAGCCAGCAAGGCCTTCATTACGTGGTACTGGAGGCCGAAAACGCGCCAGCAAACACCGTGCGCAATTACCAACGCGGTAAATTAGTCATGTCCGAACCGCGCGCCCTGCCTTTACGCAGCGCCTTGCCTTTCACCGCTTCCTCACGCGAATCGGTGTTGCAGACCTGGGAACAGACCATGGCCGAACACCAAGTGAATGTGCGCTACGGCGCCAAGGCGCTGGGCGTCAAAAAGGTGGCCGCAGGCTTAGTGGTTGAGCTGGAAGACGGCACCAGCCTGCAGACAAAAAATGCCGTGTTGGCCATGGGCGTGCAAGGCAATTTGCGCAAACTGGAGATTCCTGGCGGCGACCTACCGCAAATTCAATACCAACTGGACGACCCGGACGCCTATCAAAATGAAACCATCGTGGTCATTGGCGGCGGCGACAGCGGCGCAGAAAATGCCATTGCCTTATCGGCGCGCAATCAAGTCATTATTTTAAACCGGGCGGAAGACTTCAGTAATTGTAAGGAAACCAACCTTAATCTATTAACTGAAGCAAAAAAACGCGGCGTATTGGACTGGTTATTGGAAACCAAACCCCAATCCATAGAAGCCAATAGCAAAGGCGACTTCCCCATCACCGTGTTTGCCAACACGCCCAATGGCGTGGAGCGCATTCCCTGCCACCGCGTGATTGCGCGCTTAGGCGCCTTGTCGCCCCGACCGCTATTAGAAAGTTTCGGGGTCGGCTTCTCCACACCGGATTTATACGCCCTGCCGCAATTGTCGTCGCACTTCGAATCCAGCGTAGCCGGTTTGTACGTGATAGGCGCACTGGCAGGTTACCCCTTGATTAAACAAGGCATCAACCAAGGCTACGAAGTCATAGAGCACATATTAGGCAACCCGGTTGAGCCGGCCGACAGCCCCTTGTTGCGTGAAAAATTTGCCAGCTTTTGCACCGACCGCGGCATAGACGACGTGTTAGAGAAGATACGCAAAAGCGTGCCCTTGCTGGCCATGCTCAGCAGTTTGCAGTTACGCGAGCTGGTTTTAGAAAGCAATATATTGTTGCCGCAAGCCGGCGACGTCATATTCAAACGCAACGACTACAGCACCACCTTCTTCTTTATTGTGGAGGGAGAATTGGACATATTAATAGAGGACGACCAGGCACCGGATGGTCACCTCAAAGCCGGTGAGTTCTTTGGTGAATTGGCCTTGGTGTCGGGCCGTCGACGCGCCGGCACGGTGCGCGCCACGCAGCCCTGTGTGTTGATCGAAACGCCCAGACGCGTCATGCTGAAACTGGTTGATTCAGTGCAATCCATGCGCCGCATATTAAATGAGGTGGCGATTAAAACCATCATCCACTTGTGCATAGGCCTGTCGCTGAGCGAAAAAGATTTAAACGACGTGGCCAACAATGCCACCTTAAAAAACTACGCCGCCGGCGAAGAATTATTCCATGAGGGCGACGAGGCCGATGGCCTTTATTTGATACAGAGCGGTTCGGTCACCGTTTCCCACACCATAGGCGGGCGTGACGTGGTGCTGTTTTATGTGGCCGCCGGCCATTACGTAGGCGAAATGTCTTTGGTGTCAGGCGAGCCGCGTTATGCCACGGTGCGAGCCGCGATTGCCACGGAAGCCGTATTCATTGAAGCCGCACGCATGCGCGACATCATTGCGCGCAACCCAGAAATACGCAGTGAATTGGATGCGCGCTATTTGCAGCATTTACAAGATCAAGAAAAACGCCAGCAACTGGAAACGGTATTTGAAAATAACCAAGAAGCCGTCGGCCAGCCAAGTCCGTCTAACCTGATTTCCTTT
Source organism: Pseudomonadota bacterium (assembly GCA_041172285.1). Taxonomy (GTDB): domain Bacteria; phylum Pseudomonadota; class Gammaproteobacteria; order Burkholderiales; family Methylophilaceae; genus Methylotenera. The sequence continues at coordinate 7,132 of JBEDKJ010000103.1, read as the reverse complement.
TTAATACAGCAAGGCGTGGGCGAAGCGACCGACGTGTTGCTGATAGACGAATCCTTGTGCGTGCGCTGCAACCATTGTGAGCAAGCTTGCGCCGATACCCACGGCGGCGCCACCCGGTTAGATCGGGATGCCGGTCCTATTTTCGCCAACATTCGCGTGCCCACCTCATGCCGCCACTGCGAGCACCCGCACTGCATGAAAGATTGCCCACCGGATGCCATTCACCGCGCGCCGCATGGCGAGGTTTACATCGATGACAGCTGCATAGGCTGCGGCAATTGCCAGGCCAACTGCCCTTACGACGTCATACAGATGTCGGAGATACACGAACAAAAAGAACCCAACATCCTGCAAATGCTCTTGGGCATCAAACCCAAATCCGTGCCGGTCAGCAACGGCGCTAAAGTGGCGGTGAAATGCGATATGTGTAAAGACATCAGCGGTGGTCCGGTGTGCGTGCGCGCTTGCCCAGTGGGGGCCGCCCTACGCGTTAAGCCGGAAGAATTATTAAACTACGCAGGCGGCACTGGCAGCAACGCTAACTTAATCAACGACGATGCGGATTAAAGGTTAAACCATGCAACACAGCAACTTTTTCGACTACAAAAAATACCGCTACTTTAAAGTAGCCGTGGTCATGATTTTGCTCGCCTTCGCCGCCTTTTTATTGTTTGAACCGGCGGTGGGTCATTACGGCGGCAGTTGGTTGGGTTACACATTGGGCACGATTTCCGCTGGCTTGGTGTTTTGGATGGCCTGGTATGGCATACGCAAACGCCGCTACCGCAGCAGCGGCACCACCCAAGCTTGGCTGTCTGCGCACATATACTTAGGCACGGCCCTGACTTTTATTGCCACCTTTCACAGCGGCTTTCATTACGGCTTAAACATCCACACGGTGACCTACGGCCTACTCATGATAGTCGTGATCAGCGGCTTTTTTGGCAATTACGCCTACATGATTTACCCGCGCTTAATGACGGAAAACATGGGCGAAGACAATTTAGACGGCTTGCTGTTGCGCATCGCCGAAGCCGATAAAATGGCTAGGCAAATTGCCTTGATGATGCCAGACGACATTAACAACATCGTGATGCGCGCCTGCAGCGAGACCTCGATAGGCATAGGCTTGCTGGAACAATTACGCGGTTTTCAGCCGGACTGCCCAACGGCCATGGCCGTGCAAGAATTGACGGTGCTAGGGCAAGATTTACCCACCGAGCAACGCAAACTTTACCGTGACCTTTATTCCCTCATGGTGCGCCGCGAATCCTTGGTAAAACGCGCCAGGCAAGATTTGATGTACCGTGCCCGCATGGGCTTTTGGCTGTATTTTCACGTGCCATTTTCCATCGCCTTAATCATGGCCATGATCGCGCACGTGCTAGCGGTCTTTTTTTATTGGTAAGCGATTACAACGGCCACCATGATCAATTGCCTGTTAATTAAACTTTCCCACAGCAGCCGCGGCGTGCTATCCCGCAGTTACCGCACCCTAACGGCTGAGGAAATCAGCATAGGCCGCGGCGCCGAATGCACCATACACCTGTTGGACCCCCGCTTAAGCATGCACCATGCTGTCATCAAACGCATGGACGACGGCAGAATCCATTTGGTCGCCATCAATGGTGAACTGGCGGTCGATGGCGTGGTGCAAAAAAACATAGAGCTAAGCCACGGCACCTTGGTCAGCATCGGCCCCTATCAAATAAAAGTGGAACCGGCCCCACCGGATGTGGACATAGCCATCTCGCTGATGTTGTTGCAACGTTTACCGGACGATTTTCAAGATTTAAAATTGCGCACCCACGAACCCTTGCGTGGTGCAGCCAGCTTTAAACGCCGCATGGCCTTGTGGATGGCGGCCTTCATTGCCTTGGTGTTTATTGCCCTGCCCTTGGCGCAAAATTTAATCCCCAGCCTCAACAAAACCATGGCGCAATACCCATTGGGCTTTGACCGGGTGTGGAGCCCAGGTCATGTGTCGAATGCGCATTTGCATTTCGGTTCGCAGTGCTTCAATTGCCACGAAAAATTAACCCAACAGGTCACCGATCAAGCCTGTGTCAAATGCCATCAAAATACCGCGCCGCACATTGCCGATCCGGCTTTGCAAAAACGCGTGTTCCACAGCAGCGGCCGGCTGTCCGATGGCATGCGCTGCGCCGAGTGCCACAAAGAACACAAAGCGCCGCAACCATTGGCCAAACAAGACAACAACAATTGCGTGCAATGCCATGCCGACATCAAGGCAGTGGACCCAAAAAGCGCTTTATCCAATGTCAAAGATTTCGACCGCAGCCACCCGGAATTTAAGCTCAGCTTTATCCGCGACCACGCCGAACAACCAGGCATGACCAGCATAGAGCGCATCCCTCAAAGCGAGAGCGCGCGCTTAACCGAGCAATCGGGTTTGAAATTCCCGCACTCACAACACGTGGGCTTGGTTCAAGGGCCGAACGGCGTGATGGACATACGCGAAATGACCTGCACGCAATGCCACCGCGGCGTAGGCAAAGAAATGCGCATCCAAGCGGTCGAATTTAAACGCGATTGCCAAGGCTGCCACGCCAATCAATTGCAATTGGGCTTGGGCGAAAAAACCTTCAGCGTGCCGCACGGTGATGAAGAAACGGTAATGAACGCCTTAATCGCCAAGGCGCCCAAAGACAAGGCACGGTACGCCACGTCCTTGAAAGAAAACGGCTGTGCCTATTGCCATGAAATAGCACCCGAGAAAAAAGACGACAGCGTGCCTTGGCGAGTTAAAAAAGTGACCATCAACCAAGATTGGTTTAGCAAAGCCGAATTTAATCACGCCTCGCACCGCACGCAAAAATGCGAGGCTTGCCATCAGGTAGCCGAATCCGAAAGCAGTCATGACGTGGCCATGCCGGACAGGAAAAATTGCTTGCGCTGCCATTCGGGCAACAGCCCGAAACCGAAACGCATCGCCAGCAGCTGCATGTCTTGCCATGCCTTCCATAACACGCATTTAGCTGACCCACAAAAATAGCGTGGCCGAACTAAAAGCAGTTTTTCATGCGGTGGGCATCGATGTCGGTGGCCTGAGAAAAGGCTACCATGCGGTGGTCAATAGCAATCGGCGCTACCATGCCCAATACCACTCCACCGACCCGCATGCCATTGCCGCTTGGGCAAAACAATTCAACCCCAGCGTGATTGCCGTCGATGCCCCTTGTCTGTTTAGCCGAGCTGGCCGATCACGATCAGGCGAACGGGCATTAGTCAGCCATGGCCTACGCTGTTTTTATACGCCCACTCGAGCCATGGCGGAAAAAAGTCGCTTTTACGACTGGGTGTTCAATGGCCAGCGTCTCTACCAAGCGCTGGGGCTCCCGCTGTTTAATGGATTAAAAAGCGACCAACCCTGTGTGATTGAAACCTTTCCTCATGGCATCGCCACCGCTTACCAGCAGAGCCTGGGCGAGCCCAAAGCCATGGGCAACAAATCGGCGCAACGCTTAAATGCCTTAAGCCATATCGCCGCTTACGATACGCAGCAGCTAAACAACATCGATTTCATTGACGCCGCTTTGTGCGCCGTTGCAGCGGATTACTGCGTGGCCAATCGCATCAGCGTTTATGGCGACAGCGAGGATGGCTACATCGTCATTCCGCGCTTTTCTTCTAGCACGCATGAAAAATAATTGAACCTAGCGGCGGCATTAATGACAAAAAAGCTGTTAACTTTTTCGCCTTAATTGAAAGCCATCACCGTCATGAAACGATTCCTTCCCTCTGCTTTATTGCTAGCCGCCCACATGGTGACCATTAGCTCGGCCCATGCCCAACCTAATATCGCACAACTGCTGTCCTTGCACGAATCCATCGTGCAAATTTCCGTGGAGTTAGGCAACGGCAACGCGGGGACCGGTACCGGGGTGGTGATTAGCCCTGAATACGTGGTGACCAATTGCCACGTGTTGGCCAATGGCAAAGGCGCCAACGTGGCCAAATACAACGACGGTTACAAACCCATTGCGCTAAAAGCCGACTGGAAACACGACTTGTGTGCGCTTAAATTTGAAGGCTTACCGTTTAAGCCTGTGCAATTACGCGACTCGGCCACATTGGCGATAGAGGAAGAGGTGTTTAGCCTCGGCTACCCCAACGGCAATAATGTGCCGCAGCCTTCATATGGTGCCATTAAAGCCAAATACGCCATGGATGGCAGCCTTATCATTCGCTCCAACGCAGCGTTCTCTTTGGGCTCTAGCGGTGGCGCCCTGTTTGACCAAAAGCTAAATTTGATAGGCATGACCACTTTTAAAAGCCCGGGCCCCAATGGCTTTTTCTATAGCTTGCCGGTGGAATGGATTAAAAACCTCATCGCCAGCAAAGACTTATTAAGCTTAAACACCGACGAAACGCCATTTTGGGCCTTGCCTTTTGATAAGCAACCCCATTTCATGCAGGTGGTCATTCCCTATCAAAATAAAGATTGGGCGACTTTGCATGCCGTCGCGCAAGCCTGGACTGTCAACCAACCGGATGCGGCCGATGCCTGGTATTACTTAGGGGTGGCCGACTATGGCTTAAACCACAGGCCTTTGGCCAAAAGTGAATTGAATAAAGCCTTGAACTTGAATCCACAGCATTTGGAAGTGTTCATGCAACAAGCAAAAATAGCCTTAGAAGAGGCCGATTTTACGGCTTTGGATACATTGACTCAGCGCATTGCCGAGTTGGATGCCTACGAATCGGAAGCGCTGACCAGCAAAATCGTGGCATTAAAACAAGCTAAGGCTTTGCCGTCCAATAAATAGGCTGTTGGTCGCTGACAGCAAACACCATCATGTTGGCCCGTCTTAAATTCTCTATCGCCTCGTCTTCGGATACGCCTTGTTTTAAGGCGTTAGCCTTGGCGATAGGTGCGCCGTAAGCCAACCATTTTGGGTTTTCTGAGTAGCCATGGTCAGCCATGCAACGGCGCATGACGTTGATTTTACGGCCTTCTTTTTCCAGCATCTGAAAAGCCACCACGGCGTTCATATTGGCCACCGCATTTTCGGCAATGCTGGCGCACTCGTCACCGGCTTTCTGCAAGGCCGTTTTCGCTTTCGGTTCGCTGCCATCCATTTGATAAAGCGTCCACAGGTAAGCCAATAGCGGCAAGCCTATCAACAGTGGAATCACAAAACGTGCTTTAGTCATGGTAAGCCTCCTTTAGCAACTGCAGGTCTTTGAGCACGGTTTGTGCATGCGTATCCGGCTCCACATTCAAATACATTTTAGCGACACGACCGGCTGGATCAATTAAATAAGTGCGGCGTTTTGCCAGCTTAAAATAAGGCATATTCATTAAGGCACCATAGGCATTGGCGAGCTCGCCTTGCTTGTCCGCCAACAGCGGAAAGGGCAAACGGTGCTGGCTGGCAAAGCCGGCGTGAGCAGCACTGCTGTCGACACTGACACCCACTACTTGGGCGCCAATTTTCTGCAAAGCCGAGTGCTCATCGCGAAAGCGGCAAGCTTCTTTGGTGCACCCTGGCGTGTTGTCTTTGGGGTAAAAATACAGCACCAACCAACGCCCTTTAAATTCCTCCGATTGCCTGAGCTGACCGTTTTGGTCCATCAGGCTAAAAGCCGGCGCCAAGGCCCCTACTTTTAATTGAGCGCTGGGAGACGCTTTAACGTAGACCAGCAGCAGCAACGCTGTCAGCGCGATAAGCAACAGCACGAGCTTAATCAAGTCGTTTCTCCTAGATCAAAGTTGCGTCTGTGGTGGCAGGTGTAGCCATCCGGAAACTGCATGATGTATTTTTGGTGTTTTTCTTCGGCCGGGTAAAAAGCTTGGAACGCTTGCAACTGGGTCACCACTGGCATGCCCCATTGACCGGAGGCATTGACCGTGGCGATGACTTGCTCGGCCACGCTTTTTTGCACTTCATCCAGGTAAAAAATGGCTGAACGGTATTGCGTGCCTATGTCGTTGCCTTGTTGGTTGGGTTTGGTCGGATTGTGCACCCGAAAAAATTCAAACAACAGGTGTTTTAAAGTGACCGTTTCCGTGTCAAACTCCACCATCAGGGTTTCTGCGTGGCCTGTGGTGCCGGTGGTCACTTCACGGTAGCCGACATTGGCAATGTGGCCTCCGGAAAAACCCACTTGGGTGGCCAGCACACCGGGCATGTGCCTAAATAGTTCTTCCATGCCCCAATAACAGCCGCCGGCTAGGTATAATTTTTGTGTATTTTTCATGGTGTCTCTGAGTGCGCAAATAAGAAAATGTTCAAACTGCCAAACCTTTTTCTATGGACATAATAAAAGCCTAACCCGTTGGTCAGGCTTTTATTTTAATTGGTGTCAGGCTTTCGCAAAATGAATGTCTAAAATTCTTCAGCCTTTAACAAAAAGACAACATTTGCCAATCTGCTTTTATTTAATGCAAAATTTATTTATCTAAATTTTGTTTTAACCTCTGGTGCAAAACTTATACCACTAATGCATTTAAGATTGAATTTATGAGTGGATACTTAGATTATTTTGATTAGCAACTTTTAAATCTATTAGTAAGTTAATTTAAGCTGAAGGGTAAATAATTATGTCTAAAAAAATCATTCTAATTTTAGCCGCCACCTCATTAATTCATCAAACAGCGCTGGCTGATGATAATGGCAAATGGAATGTAAAACTTTACGGTGGATTATCTACTTTAAGCAATCAGCAAATCAATCAGACTAATGTTGCTAGTGTTGGATCTACCGGAAATATTAACAATGGTAATGGTTTTATGGCGGGAGGCTCGGCCGGCTTCAATTTCACTAATAATCTATCCGTTGAATTAGCGTGGGATTATAGATCGAATGATTCCAAAACGAATTTCTCTGATGGAAGCAATTTTAGTGACGGAAATTTCGCATCCAACATATTTTTCATCAATAGCCGTTATACATTCGATTCATTTTCGCAAACCAAGCTTCGTCCATATGTTGGGGCAGGGTTAGGATATGTAGAGGAAATTGATATTGATTTAAAGTCTGGCGGCGTTGAACGGTCGTATTCCAAAAATAATGAAATTGCTTATCAGTTTTTAGCCGGTGCTTCATACCCTATTACTGAGCAAATTGATTTGGACGCTGGTCTACGGTATTTGCTTATTGATAAC
>JBEDKJ010000102.1:0-21227 GCA_041172285.1 Pseudomonadota bacterium | reverse complement strand
TGCATGCGAAAGTAGGTCACTGCCAAGCTATTTACACAGACTGCGAAAAGCGGTCGGCTAAACCCCCTCTATGAAAATAGCGGGGGTTTTTAGTTTTACGGCAGCCGAATGGCCTTGGTAGATGGGCAATGAATTGCACTGAGTTGTTCCAATTCATTGAATTCATTGGTATAATGAACGCAGAATTTTTCGATGGGCTTTGTGCCCATTTTTTGTTTCTGCAACTTATGTGCATGTATTTTAAGTTAAGCAGTGATTTAAGGGTTTTAAAATGCAAGATTTGCCTACATTGATAACGACTGCGGTTGAGCAGTTGGGTTTCGAATTGGTCGATTTGGAGATATCCAATCGCGGCAAACTACTGCGCGTTTTTATCGATAAACTTAATCCTGTCGATATAAAAGACAGCGTTAATATTGACGATTGCAGCTTGGTTAGCAACCAATTGGGTAACCTATTGGCGGTTGAAAACGACATCGATTATGACAGATTGGAAGTGTCTTCACCGGGCATGGACCGGGTGTTAAAGAGCGAAGCGAATTTTATGCGCTTCGTCGGCGAACGCGCCACGGTAAAACTGCGTGTGGCAATAACTGAAGTGCATGTAAATGCAAAAGATAAAAAAGAAGAAACAGTCAGTAAAAAGAATTTTTTAGGCATACTGCGTGGCGTAGAAGCAGGGCAACTGCTGCTGGAGTGCGACGGTGTGATTCAAAAATTCGCGATCAGCAATATCGAAAAATCGCGTTTAAGTCCGGTTTTTTAATGATTTAGATCAGTGCCAGAGTGGCCTAAAAGAAAGAAGTATTTAATTTAATGAATGCAGCCTAGCCTGCAAATTGACAGTCGGAGAGCAACATGAGTCGTGAAATTTTATTATTGGTTGATGCATTAGCGCATGAAAAAAATGTGACTGAAGAAGTGATATTTATTGCGCTTGAATTGGCCTTGGCTTCTGCTACCAAGAAAAAACACCATGATGACGCCGATGTGCGCGTGCAAATTGACAGGGAAACCGGCGAATACAAAACCTACAGACGCTGGCAATACGTTGAGTACGATTTGTTGGAGAACTCCAATTATCAAATCGACGAAGAGAGCGAGCATGCTAAAGGCTTAAACATAGGCGATTACTACGAAGAGCCATTGGAAAACATCGAATTTGGTCGAATCGGCGCGCAAGCGGCTAAGCAAGTGATCTTGCAAAAAGTCCGTGAAGCAGAGCGCGAGCAAATCCTAGAAGACTTCTTGGCACGCGACGAAAAAATGGTGACAGGCGTGATTAAGCGCATGGAAAAAGGCAATGCCATCATAGAAGTGGGTCGCATAGAATCGCTATTGCCACGTGAGCAAATGATTCCAAAAGAGAACTTGCGCGTGGGCGATCGCGTGCGCGCTTACCTATCTCGTATCGAGCGTGGTGGCCGTGGCCCGCAATTGATTTTATCCCGTATTACACCGGATTTTTTAGTGCGCTTGTTTGAATTGGAAGTGCCAGAAATAGAAGAAGGTTTATTGGAAATCCGTGCGGCTGCGCGTGATCCTGGTTTGCGTTCAAAAATTGCCGTTAAATCAAACGATCAACGTATCGACCCAGTGGGCACCTGCGTGGGCATGCGTGGTTCACGCGTGCAGGCGGTTACGGCTGAATTAGCCGGCGAGCGCGTGGACATCGTGTTGTGGAGCATAGAACCGGCTCAATTTGTGATTAATGCCATGTCACCGGCTGAAGTCACCAGCATCGTGGTCGACGAAGACACGCATAGCATGGACGTGGTGGTGGACGAAGAACAATTGGCGCTGGCCATTGGTCGTAACGGTCAGAACGTGCGCTTGGCTTCCGAATTAACCGGTTGGACCTTGAATATCTTGACGGTGGATCAAGCAGAACAGAAGAGCCAAGATGAGTTCTCTGGTGTCAGCCAGTTGTTCATGCAAAAACTGGATGTGGATGCCGAAGTGGCCGAAATTTTAGTGCAAGAAGGCTTTAGCACCTTGGAAGAAATTGCCTACGTGCCATTGGCTGAAATGAATGAAATCGAAGCCTTTGACGAAGACACCATTGAAGAATTGCGTAAACGCGCTCGTGCTGCTTTGTTAACCGAAGCCATCGCTAAAGAAGAAGGCGTGGATGAAGCGTCGGCCGATTTGTTAGGCATGGACGGCATGGACGAGGCGACAGCGCATTTGCTCGCATCAAAAGGCATTGCCACCATGGACGCATTAGCGGAATTGGCCGTGGATGAATTGGTGGAGTTAACCGCGATGGATGCGGAGCGCGCCAAAACATTGATTATGACCGCTCGCGCACCTTGGTTTGCATAAGCGCTTAAAGAAGTAAGCAGTAATACTGGGCAATTAAGCGCAGAAAAAGAACACTGGAGTAAGAAGATGGCACAAACAACCGTAGAACAATTTGCTGGCGAATTAAAATTGCCAACAGCACTGTTATTAGAGCAGCTAAAAAGTGCTGGAGTAAATAAATCCCTTGCGGAAGATCAATTAAGCGAAGCGGATAAAACCGCCTTGCTGGATCACTTACGTAAAGAGCACGGTACATTGGCGCCAAAAAACAAAATTACCTTAACGCGTAAATCCAGCTCGGAAATTAAAAAAACCGACAATACCGGTAAGGCTAGAACCATCCAGGTTGAAATCAGAAAAAAACGCGTCATTGAACAGCCTTTAGACAGCGCCGCCATGGAAGCGGCAGCCACAGAGGCGGCCAACGCCGCGGCGCAAGTCGAGGAAGCGTTGCCGGCAGTCGAAGTGGCGCTTGCGGCAGAAGTGGAGCCCGTGCTTGCGGAAGTCGCGCCTGAAGAAGAGCCGGTTGTTGCGGATGCCCCAGCTAAAACCATCAACCGTAAAGATTTGCTTGGTGCCGATGAAATTGCCTTGCGTGAGCAAGAAGCCAAAAGGCATTCAACATTGGCAGCCATGCAAGCCGAAGACCGACGTAAAAAACAAGAATTGGCGCAAAAGCGTTTAGAGGACGAAGCCAAGCGTGTCGCTGAAGCCGAGTTAGCTAAAGAAAGAGCGGCAAAATTATCTGAAGGCACTTTACATAAACCCGTGGCCAAAGACGGCGCCGCAAAACCGGCATTGGGTAAAGATGCCAAAAAAGGCAAAGGCAACAACAAAGAGTGGACAGACGCAGAAAATAAAAAACGCGGCTTAAAAACACGCGGTGACATCACGGCTGGCAAGCCTGGCTGGCGCGCGCCTAAAGGCAAACACAAACACCATGGCGATGACGATGCGCAACATGCATTCAATGCCCCAACCGAGGCCATTGTGCACGAGGTGTTGGTGCCAGAAACCATCACTGTGGCTGAGTTAGCACATAAGATGGCGGTTAAATCCGGTGAAGTGATTAAAGCGCTGATGGGCATGGGCATGATGGTGACCATCAACCAAGTATTGGACCAAGAAACGGCCATTATTATCGTTGAAGAAATGGGCCATAAAGCATCGGCCGCGGCCCCCAATGACCCAGAAATCTTCTTAGAAGAAGCCGAGCATGCGGCGGCAGTGTTAGAGCCGCGTCCACCGGTGGTGACGGTGATGGGCCACGTTGACCACGGTAAAACGTCCTTGCTGGATTACATACGCCGCAGTCGCGTGGCGTCCGGTGAAGCCGGTGGCATTACCCAACACATCGGCGCTTACCACGTGGAAACCCCGCGCGGCATGGTGACCTTCCTCGATACCCCTGGCCATGAGGCGTTTACCGCCATGCGTGCCCGTGGTGCAAAAGCCACCGACGTGGTGATATTGGTGGTGTCTGCCGATGACGGCGTCATGCCACAAACCATAGAAGCCATCCACCATGCAAAAGCGGCCGGCGTGCCTTTGGTGGTCGCAATCAATAAGATAGACAAGCCGGGTGCCGAGCCTGAGCGCGTCAAAATGGAATTGGTGTCACAAGAAGTGGTGCCAGAAGAATTTGGTGGCGACGTGATGTTTAGAGCCGTGTCGGCCAAAACCGGCCAAGGCATAGACGAGCTTCTGGAAGCCGTGCTATTGCAAGCGGAAATATTGGAGCTGAAAGCCCCTAAAAACACACCGGCCAAAGGCTTGGTGATAGAAGGCCGTTTAGATAAAGGCCGCGGTTCCGTGGCGACCATCTTGGTGACCTCCGGTACCTTAAAACGCGGCGACATGATTCTAGCCGGTAACACCTTTGGTAAGGTGCGTGCTATGTTGGACGAGTCCGGTAAAGACATACAAGAAGCCGGCCCGTCTATGCCAGTTGAAATTCAAGGCTTATCCGATGTGCCTAGCGCCGGTGAAGAGATGATTGTGCTTAACGATGAGCGCAAAGCCCGCGAAATTGCCAACTTCCGTCAAGGTAAATTCCGCGACACGAAATTGGCTAAACAGCAAGCGGCCAAGTTGGAAAACATGTTTGATCAAATGGGTGAAGGCGTTGCGCAAACCTTAGGTCTAATCATTAAATCCGACGTACAGGGTTCTTACGAAGCCTTGTCTACCAGCTTGCAAAAACTGTCTACATCCGAAGTTAAGGTTAACGTTATCCACACCGGTGTTGGTGCGATCAGCGAATCCGACGTCAACTTGGCAGCGGCATCCAAAGGCGTATTGATAGGCTTCAACGTGCGTGCCGATTCAGGCGCGCGCAAACTCATCGAAACCTTGGGCGTGGACGTGCGTTACTACAACATTATTTACGAAGCCGTGGATGAAATTAAAGCGGCTTTAGGTGGCATGTTGGCCCCAGAGCAAAAAGAAAGCATGATAGGTACCGTGGAAATTCGTGAAGTATTCCGTATTTCTAAAGTGGGTGCGATTGCCGGTTGTTATGTACAAGACGGTATGATTAAACGCAATTCACACGTGCGTGTATTGCGCAATAACGTCATCATCCATAGCGGTGAGTTGGACTCCTTAAAACGCTTTAAAGACGACGTAAAAGAAGTGAAAAACAGCTTCGAATGCGGCTTGTCATTGAAAAACTTTAACGACATCGAAGTGGGCGACATCTTGGAAGTCTACGAAATCGTTGAAGTGGCACGTACTTTATAATGGCCAAAGAGTTTTCTAGAAGTCACCGCGTTGCCGAGCAAATGCAACGCGAGTTGGCCGATCTATTGCAGTTTGAAGTGAAGGACCCGCGCGTGGCCATGGTGACGATTACCGCTGTTGAAGTAACCGGTGACATGGCGCACGGCAAAATATTCTACAGCGCCAGCAAGCCCAGCGATGCCTTGCAACAAGGCTTAGAAAAATCAGCCGGTTTCCTGCGCACGCAGTTGGCAAAACGCATGTTGTTGCGCACCGTGCCGCAACTGCATTTTGTTTACGATGCATCGATAGACAACGGCATGATGATGTCTAAATTGATAGACCAAGCCTTAGCAACCGGTTCAGATCCTAGCTAATTCCCCTCACAAAGCACCGCCCTTGCAGTTTAGACGAGCTAAAAAAAACATCAGTGGTGTGCTGCTATTGGATAAGCCATTAGGCTACTCATCCAATCAAGCACTGCAACAAGTCAAACACCTATTGCAGGCTGCCAAAGCCGGCCATACCGGCACACTGGACCCATTGGCGACCGGCTTGCTGCCCTTGTGTTTTGGCGAAGCCACAAAGTTTGCCCACTATTTAACCGAAGCCGACAAAGTCTATGAGGCCACCTTAAAATTGGGCGTCACGACCGACACCGGTGACGCCGAAGGCCAAGTTTTATCCGAGCAGGCGGTGGCAGTCAGCGCAGAACAATTTAGCGCCGTATGCCTGCAGTTTTTAGGTGAAATCAGCCAAGTGCCCCCCATGTATTCAGCCTTAAAACACGAAGGCAAAGCCCTCTACGAGTACGCCAGAGCAGGCGTTGAAATCGCCCGCAACGCCCGTGCCGTGACCATACACAGCATCGCTGTAATCAATTTTGCAGGCGATGTGGCCAACATCAGGGTGAAGTGCAGCAAAGGCACATACATTCGCACTTTGGCTGAAGACATAGGCGCCAAGCTAGGTTGCGGTGCCCATTTAATCGGTTTACGCCGCACTGCCACGGCCAATTACCGGATAGAAGAAAGCATCAGTTTGGACGAATTTGTCGCCCTGTCGGCCGAACAGCAGTTGGCCAAATTGTTGCCGTCAGACAGTGCCGTGGCCTATTTGCCGGCCATGGAATTGGATGCGGACAGCGCATTTTATTTAAGCCAAGGTCAGGCCATTTGGCAAAGTGGCTTTATTCCAGAGGGGCTGATTCGCTTATACAATCCGCAAAAGCTATTTCTCGGTTTGGGTGAGCGTCAGCCCGATGGCAAGGTAGGCCCAAAACGCTTAATCGTGCAACCGCTTTAGCCATGAAAAAAGCATAAAAAAGATTGATAAATCATCTGTTTATGCCTATAATGCGCGGCTCATGCAAATGAATGCATAGGCGGTTTAGTAAATAGGCTGCCTTTACATTGACGCAAAACATCTAAATATTAGGATAAAGTTATGGCAACCACTGCAGCAGAACGCGCTAAGATCGTTAGTGAATTTCAACAAGCTAAGAATGATACCGGTAGTCCAGAAGTGCAAGTTGCGCTTTTAACCAGCCGCATTACTTACTTAACTGAGCATTTCAAATCCAATAAAAAAGACCACCACTCACGTCGTGGCTTATTGGCTTTGGTAAGTCAGCGCCGTAAATTGTTGGATTACTTAAAACGTGAAAGCGCAGAACGTTATCAAACACTGATTGGTCGTTTAGGCATTCGTAAGTAATTGCGACCTACCCATTATTCGCAAAACATTACGCATCATTGCATTTTGTTTTGCCTATAAAACAATAAGCCGATAGCGCTGCATGAGCAGCACTTCGGCTTTTTTGTTATGCCATTGTTAAAATGGTTTTAAAGATTTTCCCTCAAATTTGTATTGAGATAAATCGATATTGTGCGTTCGTTATTGGGTTGTGAATAACGAATATTAAAAAGAGAAAAGGATAAAAAATGTTTAATAAAGTAACGAAAAGCATACAGTACGGTGCGCACACGCTCACCTTAGAAACAGGTGAAATTTCACGTCAAGCCGATGCGGCCGTGATGGTTAGTTATGGCGATACCGTGGTATTGGTGGCTGTCACCAGTAAAAGCGAAGTAAAACCAGGCCAAGATTTTTTCCCATTGACCGTGGATTACATGGAAAAAACCTACGCTGCAGGTAAAATCCCAGGCGGTTTTTTCAAACGCGAAGGCCGTCCTTCAGAAAAAGAAACCTTAACCAGTCGTTTAATTGACCGCCCATTGCGTCCATTATTCCCAGAAGCGTTCTACAACGAAGTGCAAGTGGTGGCGACCGTGTTGTCATCCGACCCAGAAATCGATGCAGACATTCCAGCCATTATTGGCGCCTCAGCGGCCATGGCCATTTCTGGCATCCCATTTTTTGGTCCATTAGGCGCGGCGCGCGTGGGTTACATCAATGACGCTTACGTGCTAAACCCAAGTAAAACAGAATTAGAAACCTCTCAAATGGATTTAGTCGTGGCTGCAACAGAAACCGCCGTGATGATGGTGGAATCCGAAGCCAAAGAATTATCAGAAGAAGTGATGTTGGGTGCAGTGGTTTACGGCCACGAGCAAATGCAAGCCGTGATCAGCATGATTAATGAGTTAACAGCCGAAGCCGGTAAAGATGCATGGGATTGGGTTGCCCCAGAACCAGACACCGCTTTAATTGCAAAAGTGACTAAATTGGCTGCCGACGACATCAACGCCGCCTTCCAAATTAAAGCCAAAGGTGAGCGTTCTGCTAAGTTAAGCGAAATCACCAGCCGCGTATTAGCGGAATTGGTCACCGAAGAAACGTCTACTGCTGAAGCCAACAAAATTAAAACAGAGTTGTTTAATTTAGAAGCCAAAACCGTGCGTAGCCAAATCTTAAACGGTGAGCCACGTATTGATGGCCGTGATACCCGCACTGTGCGTCCTATCAGCATCCGTACTGGCGTATTGCCGCGCACCCATGGTTCAGCCTTGTTTACCCGTGGTGAAACGCAAGCCTTGGTTGTCGCTACTTTAGGTACTGGCCGCGATGAGCAAGTGATCGATGCCTTGCAAGGTGAGTTTAAAGACCACTTTATGTTGCATTACAACATGCCGCCGTATGCCACAGGTGAAACAGGCCGCGTCGGCACACCAAAACGCCGTGAAATTGGTCACGGTCGTTTAGCCAAACGTGCTTTGATTGCCGCTTTGCCTAACAAAGAAGACTTTGATTACAGCATGCGCGTGGTATCAGAAATTACCGAATCCAACGGTTCTAGCTCCATGGCTTCAGTTTGTGGCGGTTGCTTAGCCTTGATCGACGCCGGCGTGCCCATGAAAAATCACGTGGCAGGTATTGCCATGGGTTTGATTAAAGAAGGCAATCGCGTAGCGGTATTGACCGACATCTTAGGCGATGAAGATCACCTAGGCGACATGGACTTTAAAGTAGCGGGTACCGAAGACGGCATCACTGCTTTGCAAATGGACATTAAAATCACCGGCATTACGGCGCAAATTATGCAAGTGGCTTTAGCCCAAGCAAAAGAAGGCCGTACGCACATTTTAGGCATCATGAAAAAAGCCATGAGCAATGCCAACACTGAAATGTCGGCATTTGCGCCTCGCATCATTACCATGAAAATCAACCCGGAAAAAATCCGCGACGTGATTGGTAAAGGCGGCGCAGTGATCCGTGCCTTAACCGAAGAAACCGGCACCACCATCGATATCGATGATACCGGTACAGTTAAAATCGCTTGCACCAGCTCCGAGCAAGGTGCAGAAGCGCAACGCCGTATTGCCGAGATTACCGCGGAAGTGGAAATCGGCAATGTCTACGAAGGCACCGTGCTTAAATTGTTGGATTTTGGTGCCATCGTTTCATTGATTCCAGGCAAAGACGGTTTGTTGCACATTTCACAAATTGCGCATCAACGCGTGAATGCCGTGAGCGACTTCTTAAAAGAAGGCGATGTGGTTAAAGTGAAAGTGGTGGAAGCCGATGAAAAAGGCCGCGTGCGTCTAAGCATGAAAGCCTTGATTGATCCACCTGCAGGCGAAACACAAGAGTAATGCCCAGCAACTTGCGTTAACACGCAATAAAAAAGGCACCCTAGGGTGCCTTTTTTGTTGTTAAGCGCGGTTTATTTTTTCAAGTTATCTAAACTGAAAGCCGTAACTGAATTTAAATGCAGCATCAATAAACCACCGGCGATGGCCAAGTATTGCAATAAGGGTAAGTGCAATAGCACCGCGATGATCACGGCATAGATGGCCATGCTTAAGGCGGCCACTTTGGTTTTATAGCCCAATAGCAAGGCTAGGCCACCGACTAACTGCACCAAAATAATTAAGGGCGCAAAGATACTGGCTAAGCCTAAGCTGCCAAGGCCTGCTTGGTATTGCAGGTAGCCATCTGGATTGCTAAAGAAGCTCATGATCAACATGGCGATTTGCAGTAAAAAAACTTGTGCCAGTAAAATGCGGCCTAGGGCGCTGAAATAACATTGCATGGGGTAACCTTTTTCAAAATTGAACAAAAAATAGCAACCTGCATAATGCACCGAAGCCGTGAAATTCGCAAGCCTAGGGCTGGTCTTGGCGCAGGATTGCCTTAGCTTAAATTGCTTAATGGCGGCCTATTCTATAAAATCGCGTAGTTAACACTTTGCAGATTAACCAACACTATTCAAGGATGACACATGTCAAAAATTATTTTTAAAGCCGGCGAAGCCACTATCTACACAGAAGGCAAAGACACCGGTGCAGCCATGCCGGAAATTTTAATTGGTAGCGTGGATGGCCCAGTGGGCGCCGCTTTTGCCAACATGATGGCGCAAAGTAAAGGCCATACTGCCATGTTTGCCGTGCGTGATTTGAACCAGTTGGTCCGCCCAGCTTGTATGATGGCGCCAAAAGTGACACTTAAAGACAGCGCCAACATTGAATTGTTTGGTGGTTTGGTGCAAGCCGCGACCGCCGATGCGATTTTAGATTGCGTTATTGAAGGCATCATCCCTAAAGATCAGGTAAACGATTTGTGCATCATCAGCTTGGTGTGGATAGACCCGCGTGCCGCCAAAGACGAAAACCTAGACAAAGCCGACATGTACAAAAACAACTACGAGGCCACCAAATTGGCCATCAAACGTGCCTTGAACGACGAGCCATCCATAGACGAATTGATCGCCAACCGTCATAAAATCAAGCACTGCATGTGGGAAGAGAGCTGGGGCGATATTTAATCCGCACTAAACCTGCTCCAATAGATTCAACAATAAAAATCGGCTTAGGCCGATTTTTTTGTTTGTGCTTCGGCTAACAACAACTGCAGTATTTTTCTCACTGGCGTGGGAATGCCGACCGCGTTGGCTTCCTCTAAGCTAAGCCAGCGGTATTGCGGCTCGCTCACTTGCTTGGAACGCTGCGCTACGTGCATAGGCTGCACGACTATGCTCAGCTTGTAATGACTGAAAGCATGGCTAATCGTAGCTAAGGGTGCTTGGCTGTTTGCGACCAAGCCAAAGCGGGTTTGCACCAAGCACTCTAATTCCTCTGCGGTATCGGTCTCGGGAAAGCTCCACAAGCCACCCCAAATGCCACTAGACGGGCGCTTTTCTAGCATGATTAGTTCGCCATGGCGTAACACCAGCATGGTGGTTTGTTTTTGCGGTATGGTTTTCTTAGGTTTAGGCGTGGGCAAAGTGGACACGCAGTTTGCTTGCAAGGCCGCGCAACTGCCTTGCATGGGGCAGTCACTGCATTTGGGTTGGCTGCGGGTGCAGACCGTGGCACCCAAGTCCATTAGGCCTTGGGTATAAGCCACCATGCCTTGTTGCGGCAACAAGGATTCGGCTAACTGCCATAACTGTTGCTCGATTTTTTTAGAGCCGGTCCAACCCGACACCATAAAGTGCCTAGCCAGCACGCGTTTTACATTGCCGTCCAAGATGGTTTGCACTTGGCCAAAGGCAAACGAGGCAATGGCCGCCGCCGTGGAGCGGCCTATGCCAGGCAAGCTTTGCATGACGTTAAAATCATCGGGAAAGGCACCGGCGTAGTCAGTGGCAATGCGTTGCGCGGTTTTGTGTAGATTGCGGGCGCGAGAGTAATAGCCCAAGCCGCTCCAATATTGCAAGACCTCGTCTTGGCTGGCTTGAGCCAAGCTCGCTAGGGTAGGAAAACGTTGCATGAACTTTTGGTAATAGCCTATCACCGTGCTCACTTGCGACTGCTGCAGCATGATTTCTGACACATAGATGGCGTAGGCATCGGTGGTGTTTTGCCAGGGCAAATCGTGACGGCCGTGTAGCTTTTGCCAGGCGATCAGGCGGTTAGCAAAGTCCGACATTAGGGTGGCCCTTGCAGGCTAATGCGCACGTTTTTCGCCAGCGTGTCATTCAGACCTAACTGGCCGATGCGGATATCGCCACTGGCTTGGTAGTGTTTGAGGTCGGCTAGGTCCCAATGCGCTTTGCTTGAACGGGCTGCATTTGCCGGCTTATTTTTTTCTGAAGTTTGGTAGCGATTAAGATCCAATTTATCAACGACTAAATTGACGTTGTATGCCGGCAAGGCCTGCAAGGTCATGGCCACCTCGCCACGAATTTGACTGTCGTCCAGTTTCAGCTTTAAGCCTTTAGCAAGTAATTTTTTGCCATCACTGAGCAAATGCGCTTGCAGGCTGTGCAATTGGTAAGGCGCGTAACTGATGTTGGCTAGCTTAAGTTGGCCGTCTAATTGCAGCTTGCTTAAAGCCGAAAAATCGATAGGGTTGGCATCGCTCCTGGCCATTTTATTTGGGCGAGCCAGGTAAGCATAGGCATCCCAATTTTGCGCGGCCAAATTGAATTTAATGTTAGGCCCAGTCGCCTGACTGAGTTGGATGTCGCCGTCTAACAGGCCAGGACCGCTGGCGAAATGAACCTGACTTTGTCCGGTCTTGTGTTTAAAGTCGGCTTTAGCCGATAGCGCAAAATCGGCTTTTAAGCCGGCGGATGGGTGCGATTTATCCTGCCAATTCATGCGACCGTTTAGCTGGCTTATTTCTGCAGTAGCGGTCGACCATTGCGCCTTGATGGGCGTGGAAAATTGGCTGGTTAGTAAGCGCTTACCGTTAGCGTAAGTAATGTCAGCACTGGTTTTAGCTATATTTAATTCTAAAGCATTGGCCTCTATGCCATTGAGCTGCCAGCGCATTTTTAAGTCGTACGGTGGGCTGTTAAGATCGGCATTGGCTTGCATCATGGGGGCAAGCATAAGCCCTTTACTGGCGCTCATTTTATTGGCGTGCAGGGTTGCATTTAGCTTGGCCATTGCCAATTCACCCTGTGTGGAGAGACGCACATTCTCGGCTAAAAACCCCCGCTCCTTGCTTTGGTATAAGAGTCGTGCTTGCAGGTTTACCTTGGTTTTTAATTTGGCTGCTAGGGCCTCAAGAAAAAAATCGGCCATCAAATCGACCGCTTGATCTTGCACAATGCGGCCGGTTTTAATGGACAGATTGCTTAGCTGGATTCGACTATTGCTGGCTTCATTGATGTAATCCAGTCGACTGTTTTTAACGATCAAGCCATCGATGTCGTATGAAAAAGTGGCGTTCGAATCGCCATCAAACAAATCGGCAAAATTGTTGCTGCCGTCGGCGTGTTGGATCAGCGTTGCTTGCACGCCATCTAAATAAACCGTGCCCACCACCCATTTTTTTTGCAACAGCGGCAAGATGGCTAGCGATATTTTTGCCCTGGCGACCGAGGCAAAGGGTGTTTGGCTGGCCTGTTCCGACAACCTGACGCGTCCTAAATCGATGCCCAACGTCGGCCAAAATGCCATGCTGATGTCACCGTCTAAGGTCAGCGTGCGACCGGTTTTTTCTTGCACCACATTGATGATGGTCAGCTTGTAATCATTCGGATTAAAACACAGCAATAAGGTCAGACAGGCAGCCAGCAACAGGCTGAGCAGGCCAGCAAGAGCCATGGCGAGGGGGGTGAAAAATCGTTTCATGGTAGCGGCTTTTAGCTGGCTTTAAGGAGCAACGCTGAGCCTTAAAGAAAATACAGCAAAACCAGTACGCCAAACACGATGCGATACCAAGCAAACACTTTGAAATCGTGGCTGGCAACAAAGCGCAATAAAAAGCGGATGGCAATTAAGGCGGCTAAAAAGGCCGTGATAAAACCAACGGCAAATAGGCCGGCATCGTTCATGGATAAGATGTCGCGGCTTTTGTAGACATCCAAAATGGTGGCGGCAAACATAATCGGGATGGCCAAGAAAAAGGAAAATTCGGTGGCGGTTTTTCTATCCAAGCCGAACAGCATGCCGCCTAATATGGTGGCGCCGGCGCGGGATACCCCAGGAAACAAGGCCAGCGATTGCGCCAAACCAATTTGCACGGCTTGCTTAGGGCCGATTTTATCTACGTGCACGGTGGTGGCTGTGAGGGCCAAGCGTTCTATCCACAATATGGCAAAGCCGCCGACGATTAAGGCCACGGCCACGGTGATGGGCGAGAACAAATATTGTTTGATGGTGCTGTGTAAGGCCAAGCCTAAGATGGCCGCGGGCAGAAAAGCCAAAAACAAATTCAAGACAAATTGCTGCGCCTGACTTTCGCTGCCCAAGTGCAAAGCGGTGTCAATCAGCTTGCGGCGGTATTCCCAACAGACGGCCAAAATCGCCGCCAGTTGGATGACAATTTCAAACACTTTGCCTTTGTCGTCATTAAAGTGCAGGTAGTCGCCAACAATGATCAAGTGGCCGGTGCTGCTAATGGGTAGGAATTCGGTGGCACCTTCTACCACCCCCAATATAAAAGCCTTTACTAATAACAGGATGTCCATGCTGGCTCGGGTCTATTTCCTAAATGTTAAGGGCGCTTAAAAGCGTTCGTCGTGGCGTAAATAACGCCATTGCCCGGGCGGCAGTTTACCTAAATTAACGCTGCCTATGCGCACGCGTTTTAGACCCACTACATGCAAGCCGACCATCTCGCACATACGACGAATTTGGCGTTTTTTCCCTTCGCGTAAGACAAAGCGCAATTGGTCTTCATTCTGCCAACTGACTTTGGCCGGCTTGAGTTTTTCGCCGTCTAGGCTCAAGCCAAAGTTAAGGCGTTGCATGTCGGCATCGCTTAATTCGCCTTCCACCCGCACCAAGTATTCTTTCTCTACCGTGGAATCTTCACCGATTAAATGGCGTGCCACGCGGCCGTCCTGAGTAAGCACTAACATACCCGTGGAGTCAATGTCTAGGCGACCTGCTGGCGCAAGTCCGGTTAAGAATCGGCGTTGAAATTCTTTACGGTGTTGCGGGTTGATATTGGGGTCATCCAGCCATTCGTTGTCCGGGTGCACCAAGACGATGGCCGGCTCGTAATCGTCTTCGGCTTGGCCGCTGACGTAGCCAACCGGCTTATGCAAAATAATCGTGACCGATTCGCTTTGCACTTCGTGCGCGTAACTACTGATAATAATTTCGGCATCGGGATGAATGCGCGTGCCCAGCGTGTCGATGATTTCACCGTCCACCATGACCCAACTGTTGGCTATCCATTCATCGGCTTCGCGGCGTGAACAAATGCCACGCTCGGCCATGACTTTAGACAAACGCGGCAAGTCCGTGCTGATGGCAGTGGATTTATAGGCGGCTTTGGCGGCGGCGCCGTATTGCGGCGTGGCCAAGCTGTCGTAACCGTCGCGCACCTTGCCACCGCGGCGAGGTGCTTGCCGGTATTGCGGTTCATTTTTATCCGGGCGCGGGGCCGTTCGGGTGTCTATGCCTGCTGGTCTTGTTGGCTTGGGTGTGACGGCGCTATCCTCACTGTAAGGGGTGCCGTGTGCTTTGCCATCAAATCGGTGGTTGCGCTGGGTTGGTTTTTCTGTGGCTAACCTTGCAGGCTGTTCTGGGCGCGGAGCGCTGACTTTAGACGCCGACACAGAGCGATCGCGGGGCGCATTGGCGCCGCGTCGTAATGGCGCCTTGCTAGCTTTGGGCTGACTGTCGTCGGTTTTTTTATTGAGTTTTAGGGTAGTCAAAATAGTCTGCTGTGGTGGATTTTATGCAGGCTATTTTAACAAAATAAACGGTTCTACCATTAACTATTCAGTTAACTAAATGAATTATTATTTTCAGGAAATGACCCGTGCTAACAAATTATTTATGCCCTTGCCTGTGGGCATTTGGTAGCAATAAAAAAGCCAGCAAAAGCTGGCTTTTTTATTGGCTTAAAAGCTTAGACTTTTTGATACACCTCGCTGCCTTTTTTCACAAACTCGATGGATTTTTCTTGCATGCCTTTTTGCAAAGCCTCTTTCTCATCGATGCCCAATTTGTCGGCGTAATCCCGCACGTCTTGGGTAATTTTCATGGAGCAGAAATGCGGGCCGCACATGGAGCAGAAATGCGCTTGTTTAGCGCCGTCTTGCGGCAGCGTTTCGTCGTGAAATTCCTTGGCTTTTTCTGGATCCAAGCCCAAGTTAAATTGGTCTTCCCAACGGAATTCAAAACGCGCTTTGGATAAAGCGTTGTCGCGAATTTGTGCACCCGGGTGACCCTTAGCCAAATCGGCAGCGTGCGCGGCAATTTTGTAGGTGATGATGCCCACGCGCACGTCTTCTTTATCTGGCAAGCCTAAGTGCTCTTTTGGGGTCACGTAACACAACATGGCGCAACCGTACCAGCCTATCATGGCGGCACCGATGCCCGAGGTGATGTGGTCGTAACCCGGTGCAATGTCCGTGGTTAATGGGCCTAAAGTGTAAAACGGGGCTTCGCCGCAATGCTCTAATTGCAACTCCATGTTTTCTTTGATCAAGTGCATGGGCACGTGGCCTGGGCCTTCTATCATGCATTGCACGTCGTGCTTCCAAGCAATTTGCGTGAGCTCACCCAAGGTTTTAAGTTCGGCAAATTGCGCTTCGTCGTTGGCGTCGTAGATAGAGCCTGGGCGTAAGCCATCGCCTAAACTAAAGGACACATCGTATTGCTTCATGATCTCGCAGATGTCTTCAAAGTGCTCGTACAAAAAGCTTTCTTTGTGGTGAGCCAAACACCATTTGGCCATTATGGAGCCGCCGCGTGACACGATTCCGGTCATGCGTTTTGCGGTCATGGGGATGTAGGCCAAGCGCACGCCGGCATGGATGGTGAAGTAATCCACGCCTTGTTCGGCTTGCTCAATCAGCGTGTCGCGGAAAATTTCCCAAGTAAGGTCTTCGGCTTTGCCGTTAACTTTTTCTAAGGCTTGGTAGATAGGCACCGTACCGATAGGCACCGGCGAATTACGGATGATCCACTCGCGGGTTTCGTGGATGTTTTTGCCGGTGGACAAATCCATCACGGTGTCGCCACCCCAACGCGTGCCCCAAACCATTTTTTCCACTTCTTCCGAAATGGACGAACCCAATGCCGAGTTGCCGATGTTGGCGTTAATTTTTACCAAGAAGTTGCGGCCTATGATCATGGGCTCAATTTCTGGGTGGTTGATGTTGACTGGGATAATGGCTCGGCCAAGTGCCACTTCGCTGCGGACAAATTCTGGCGTGATGACTTTAGGGATGCTGGCACCAAAATCGTGGCCTTTGTGTTGCGTTTGCAAAAGCTCGCTCATGTTTTCGCGGCGTTGATTTTCGCGTATGGCGATGTATTCCATTTCCGGCGTGATGATGCCTTTGCGCGCGTAATGCATTTGGCTAACGTTCATGCCTTTTTTCGCGCGGCGCGGCAGGCGCAATAAATTAAAGCGCATTTCGGCTAATTCAGGATCGGTTTTGCGTGCTTGACCAAAGGTAGAGCTCGGGCCATCCAATTGCTCGGTGTCGTTGCGCTCTTCTATCCATTTTGCACGTAGCGCGGGTAAGCCACTGCGTATGTCAATAGGCACGCTTGGATCGGTGTAGGGGCCGCTGGTGTCATATACCATGACCGGTGGATTTTTTTCTGCACCAAAGCTGGACGGTGTATCGCTTAAGCTGATTTCGCGAAACGGCACTTGTATGTCCGGGCGAGATCCTTGCACGTAGACTTTGCGTGAATTTGCAAAAGGCACCGTGGTAGCCGGGTCAATTTCAGCCGTACCGCTGTCGAATTTGGCGAGGTTTTTTTGTAGGTTTTTATCAGTAGCGTTCATGGTGCGTTCCTATAATGTAATTAACATAGAAAAGCCGCCCATGCACACCAGATAATGTTGCTGGCTTGGCATTGCATGCTTTCCTACGGCGGCATGACCCGCGTCAGGTTCAAAGGGTGTTTCTCACTAATTAAGGCCGCGTCACCGCCACCCCAATCAGACCCCTAGCAATAGACGA
The DNA here is from genome assembly GCA_041172285.1 of Pseudomonadota bacterium. Lineage (GTDB taxonomy): Bacteria > Pseudomonadota > Gammaproteobacteria > Burkholderiales > Methylophilaceae > Methylotenera. The sequence goes on along the minus strand of JBEDKJ010000102.1, from coordinate 3,907 downwards.
AAATTACGCTAAAACGGCAGTAAAAGCAAGTTTTATGCGAGACCGACGCGCCGGCCTAAGGGCCGGCAGTGCGGCGCGACTTTGCTATAATGGGCCACCATTAACCGCTGCTTAACTAGGCAGCGATTTGCATAGAGTTTCCATTTGTTTAAATTAAATCGACCTAGCTTGGCCTGGCATTTTTGGCTGTGGCATCTGATAGTCCCCGTGCTGGCAGGGCTGCTGCTGGCTTTTGCCTACCCTTTGACCGGCTGGGATAGACTATGGATAGCGCCATTTTACGACGCGCAAACCCAAACTTTTCCATTAAGAAACCATGCCGGATTAGAAGCCGTGCTGCACCAAGGCTTGAGAAACGTGATGATAATCGTGAGTCTGCTCGCTTTAGCGGGCGGCTTGGTCGGTTACGGGTTGAAGCGCTGGCCGCGCGCTTCCACTCAGGCTCCTTTGCTTGCATTTGATTGGTTGAACGCGCATCGCAGGTCTTTGTTGTGGGTGTTTGTTGGCATGCTAATCAGCACCACGGTGGTGTCCTTGTTAAAGCATTTTAGCCTGCACGACTGCCCGTGGAATTTACAAGAATACGGCGGCAGTCAACCTTACATCCCGCTGTTTGGTAACTTACCAGCGGGCGTGGCTGCCGGCCATTGCTTTCCGGGTGGGCACGCCAGTGGCGGGTTTGCTTTGTTGGCCGTGTATTTTGCCTTTAGAGACAGCCAGGCACGCTTAGCCAAATGGGGCTGGATTTTGGCGCTGCTGTTTGGCAGCGTGATGGCGTATACGCAAATGGTGCGTGGCGCGCATTTTATGTCGCACAATTTATGGACCGCCTGGCTATTGTGGATGCTCTTGCTGGCGCAATACCTTATTTGGCCACCGCAGGCTGGCTTGCCAACGCCCGGTTTTTCTCAGCCCAAAAAAGCCTGGTCGTTCTTGGGCTTTGTGGCCGTCAGTGCGCTGCTGATTTGGCTGGGTTTAAGGCTAATCTTGTGGTTGAGTTTGTCGCTTAATTTAGGCCATAACCCCCTCTCCTGGACCGAGGCGTTAGGCATGTTGGCTTGGGGCGTTTGGTTTGATCTGAACGCCTTGGCTTACCTGCTGATACCGTTTTTATTGGCCACGCTGTTGTTGACCAAGCGGGCGCGTCAAGCAAGATGGCTTACCGTCACCCGTCGCTTCATGGCCTGGTTGCTGATGTTTGCTTTGCTTTTTGTGGCGGTGGCCGAGTGGGTTTTTTGGCAAGAATTTAGCACGCGCTTTAATTTCATCGCAGTGGATTATTTAATCTACACCAAAGAAGTCATCGGCAATATTCGCCAATCCTACCCCGTGCCGTTAATCTTGCTCGGCATCGCGCTAGTGGCGGCCGGTTTGTTGTGGCTAGCCAGTCAAACCCGCTGCTTTGCCAATCAACTTCAGTCCACCAAGCAAAAAGGGCGTTTATTGCTGTGTGTGCTGGCCTTGCCTTGGCTTAGTTTTCAGTTGGCCAACGTCGATCAAATGGAATTCAGTCGCAATGCCTATGCCAATGAATTAGCGGGTAACGGCTTGTTCAGTTTTGCCGCCGCCGCTAGGCGCAACGAATTGGATTACGATAAATTTTATAAGCAGATAGACCCAGCCCAAGCCAAGGGCGTTTTGCAGGCATTGCATGCCGATCGCCAGCCGCTAAGCGCCAGCACTAAGCTAGCCGCCACGCCGCTTAAGCCCTTTAGTCGACGCCCCAAGCAGGTGGTGCTGATCTCGGTAGAAAGCCTGTCGGCTGAGTATTTAGGCGTGCACGGTCACCAAGGCAACCTCACTCCTTACTTGGATAAACTGGCGGCCGACAGCGTGGTGTTCGATCGCGCCTTTGCCACTGGCACGCGCACCGTGCGCGGCTTGGATGCCTTATCAATAGCCATCCCGCCCATCCCCGGGCAGGCCGTGGTGCACCGGCCCAATAGCGATCGTTTGGCCGGCATAGGCGAGCTCTTGCAAGCGCGCGGTTTTGCCACGTACTTTATTTACGGCGGCTACGGTGTGTTTGATAACATGAACCACTACTTTGCCAGCAACCATTACCGCGTGGTCGACCGCACCGATTTTGATGAAAAAACCGTGCAGTCGGAAAATGTTTGGGGGGTGGACGACGAAAGTCTGTTTCATCATGCCACGCAACTTTTGGATGCGCAGCACGCCCGCGGCCAGCCTTTTTTTGCCCACATCATGACCACCAGCAATCACCGCCCTTATACGTTTCCAGCCGGTAAGATTGATTTACCCAGCGGTAGCAGGGAGGCGGCGGTCAAATACAGCGACTACGCCATAGGCCAATTTATCGCCCAAGCCAAAACCAAGCCTTGGTTTAAAGACACCTTGTTCGTGATAGTGGCGGACCATTGTGCGGCTGTGGCCGGTAAAACCAAATTGCCAGTGGCCAAATACCACATTCCCCTATTCTTCTATGCCCCTGGCTTGTTGCCCGCTCGGCATTACACGCGCTTAGCCAGTCAAATTGATGTGGTGCCTACCTTGTTGGATGCCTTGGGCGTGCCGGGTGCCGATTATTTTTACGGGCAGTCCTTATTTAAAGCCGAGGCAGAAAAATGGCCGGAACGGGCGTTTATTAGCAATTACCAATCCTTGGGCTATTTAACAAATGGCACACTGATAGTGCTGTCGCCCAAGCGTCGCGTTGAAGCCTATGCAGTCGATAGCAAGCGTTTTGAGTCCAGGCCAATTGAGCCGCAGTCTAACTTGGTCGATGAGGCGGTTGCGTATTACCAAACGGCCAGCCGTGCTTATAAAACCGGCGCCTTAAAAATGCACCCAATAAAAGAACAGTAAAGGCAGCGCAATTGCCCTTTATCCCTGTTCGTCCTGCGCTATAATGACGCTTACATTTTAGGAAGCATGCACCATGAACCAAAGCCAAACCAGCCGATTTAGCAGCGCCAACGATGCGGCTAGATTTAACATGATAGAGCAGCAAATTCGCACTTGGGAGGTGCTCGATCCCGTGGTGTTGGATTTGTTTAATGCCGTGCCTCGTGAAGCCTTTGTTGCCGAGTTGCAACAAGGCTTGGCGTTTGCCGACATTGAGTTGCCCATAGGCCATGAGCAATCCATGCTCTCACCCAAAATCGAAGGCCGCATTTTACAAGCCTTGCAGGTTAAGAAAACCGATAAGGTTTTGCTAGTGGGCACCGGCAGTGGCTATTTAACCGCCTTATTAGCCAACCAGGCAGCGCACGTCTATGCCGTCGAAATCGTAGCCGAGTTGTCGCTGCAAGCCGGCGCCCGTTTGAAGCAACAAGGCATACACAACGTTAGCTTGATGGTGGCCGATGCCGTCAACGGTTACGCGGCCGAAGCGCCTTACGATGTGATTGTCTTTGCCGGTTCCTTGCATGCATACCCGGTGGCGGTTGAACAAATGCTAAAAATAGGCGGTCGTATGTTTGTGGTGCACGGAAACTTGCCGATTATGCAAGCGACCTTAAGCCAACGCGTGACCGACGGTGCATGCCGTCAAGAAACCCTATTTGAAACCTGCTTGCCCCTATTGGCGCATGCCCCTATTGCGAGTCAATTTGAATTTTAAGCCCATGCAATTGCAAAAAATGACTTGGGGCTCAGCCGTGTGGCTGTTGCTGGCATTGCTACTGCCCATGCCCGCCTATGCGGCTGATCAGCTTAGCTTGCAAGCGCAGCCATTAAAGTTGATGGACGTTTACCAACAAGCCTTAGCGCACGATGCAACCTTGGCATCCGCCTTAAGCACCAACCGCGCGGCACAAGAAATCATCGAGCAAGGCAAAGCGCTGTATCGACCCACGGTAAACTTTAATGCCGAGGCCAATACGCTCAAGTCCAGCTTTCACTATTTATCCACCTCATCCACCGATCGGTCGCAGTTTGAAAA
>JBEDKJ010000101.1:0-3577 GCA_041172285.1 Pseudomonadota bacterium | reverse complement strand
CAGATAGCGCTTGCATGGTCACCGGCGTAATGAATTGGCAGGCGGCTTGCGTCATCACCACTTGCACATCGATGTTGGCTTTAACCAATAAGCGCACCAATTCGGCCGCTTTATAAGCGGCAATGCCGCCGGTGATGCCCAGCACTAAAGACTTGTTTTTTATTGGGTTATTTTTTTGCATAGGGATGGAAAAATAAGTTTACTATCTGGCTAATGCGTTCATTTTAATACGAAAATCGTCGCTAAAGCATGAATCCCTAAGCCGACACAGCAAAAAGGACAAAATCATGGCAATTACCGATTGGCCTCTGGCAGAACGTCCCCGTGAAAAATTATTGGCGCAAGGGGTCGGCGCATTGTCGGATGCCGAATTGCTCGCGGTGTTTTTAAGGGTAGGCGTGAGCGGTAAAAGTGCGGTGGATTTGGGTCGAGATTTATTGCAACACTTTGGCAGTTTGACCGGGATTTTTTCCGCTAGCCAAGTTGAATTGTCGCAATTGCGTGGCATGGGCCTGAGTAAATACGTGCAGCTGCAAGCCATCTTTGAAATGAGTCGGCGCGCGCTAAAAGAAACCATGCAAGTCCAAGATGCCCTAAGCTCGCCGCAACACGTGCGCGATTTTCTTTGTTTAAAATTAGCCAGCTTGCCATACGAAGTGTTCATGGTGCTGTTTTTAGATGCGCAAAATAAGCTGATCAGCGCCGATGAGATGTTCCGTGGCAGCTTAACGCAAACCAGTGTTTACCCACGCGAGGTGGTCAAGCAAGCGATGCATCACAATGCCGTCAGCGTGATCTTGGCACACAATCACCCCTCCGGTTTGGCCCAACAAAGTCAGGCCGACGAGCTCATCACCCAGCAATTAAAACAGGCCCTAGCCCTAATAGACGTGCGGGTGCTAGACCATTTTATCGTGGCTGGAAATGCAACTTTTTCATTCGCTGAGCGTGGTTTGTTGTAAACTAAAACCATGGGAAATACAGTGGTTTTAAATAACTCGCTATGGCTAAATTTGGCCGTTGCTTTGGGCATAGGTTTGTTGGTGGGGGCCGAGCGTGAGCGTAGCAAAGGCATGGATCCAGACCGCTCATTAGCGGGCATACGCACGTTTACTATTGTGGCTTTGTTAGGCGCCGTGAGCGCGGTGGTGAGTTTTTGGTTACTGATTGTTTCGGTGGTATGCGTAACGGTATTTGCTGCCCTAGCTTATGTTGTTAGGGTCAACGAGCACCCCGGTTTGACCACGGAAATCACCTTGGTGTTTACCGCCATTTTGGGCGGCTTGGCCATGACCACGCCATCTTTGGCGGCGAGTTTAGCCGTCACCGCGGCCATTCTATTAACCGCTAAAGAACCCATACACGGATTTGTCCGAGCTGCCGTTACCAAAGAGGAAGTCAACGATTTTCTGATTTTGGCCGCGGCCACTTTGATCGTCTTGCCACTTGTACCCAATGAATTAATCGGGCCATTTGATGCCATCAATCCGCATAACCTTTGGTTGATTGTTATCTTGGTCATGCTCATCAGCGCGCTCGGCCATTTAGCCTTGCGGGCGTTGGGCAGTCGCATCGGCTTGCCTCTGGTTGGATTGGTGTCTGGCTTTATTTCTAGCATTGCCACGGTGGGGGCCATGGGGCAACGTGCCAAACAAACGCCGGCGATCATGGAAGCAGCCGTAGCCGGTGCGCTGCTCTCTAGTTTAGCCACCGTTTTGCAATTGAGCTTGCTGTTAGCCGCGGTTCACCCACCAACCTTGCAAGCCATGTTGGCGCCACTCATTTTTGCCGGCGTGACCGTCGCTATCTACGCCTTGGTCATCACCTTCAGTTGTTTTCACAAAGCCTGCCCAGAGTTGGGCCAGCCTAGTCAAACCTTCAGTGTAAAAACGGCCTTTGGTTTAGCCGGCGTTATTGCCGTTGCCTTAATCGCCTCAGCGGCCCTGAATGCCTGGTTTGGCCAAACCGGGCTGGTGTTTGCCTCCATGGCAGCCGGCGTGGCCGATGTGCATGCGGCCGCCATATCGGTCGCTTCTTTGGCTGCCTCCGCTAACCTCAGTGCCGCCAACGCGGTGGTGCCCATTTTGCTGGCCTTTAGCATCAATACTTTTTCCAAGGGCGTGGCCGCGCTGGTGAGTGGGGGCAAGGATTTTGCCATGCAAGTCATACCCGGTTTGCTGGTGCAAGTGTTAGCTGCCTGGATGGGTTGGATGTTGTTTTAACGTAAATTGACTGGCTTAAATAATCATGCATAAACAGTTTAAATTCTTATTGTGGGTGGCCGTCCTAGGCTTGGGCTTGGCGGCCGTGTCGGCCATTGCTTTAAACCGCGGTGAAAGCATCAGTGCCATGTGGTTTATAGCGGCAGCAGCCTGCATTTATGCCATTGCATACCGTTTTTACGCGGCCTGGATTGCCGCCAGCGTGCTCGCGGTGGATGCCACTCGGGCCACGCCGGCAGAGCGCTTGGACAACGGTCGTGATTTTATTCCGACCAATAAATGGGTGGTGTTCGGTCACCATTTTGCAGCCATTGCTGGCCCCGGCCCCTTGATCGGGCCGACCTTGGCCGCCCAGTTTGGATACTTGCCCGGCACCTTGTGGATATTGGTGGGTGCGGTATTGGGCGGGGCAGTGCAGGACATGGTGACCTTGTTTTTCTCCACTCGGCGCAATGCCCGCAGCTTGGGCCAAATGGCCAGGGACGAAATCGGCCCTATAGGTGGGGCCGCTGCCTTAATTGGCACTTTCATGATAATGATCATCTTGATCGCGGTGTTGGGCTTGGTGGTGGTGAATGCCATGAAGCACAGCCCCTGGGCCACCTCCACCGTCGCGGCCACCATACCGATTGCCATGCTAGTGGGGTTTTACATGCGCAATTTTCGTCCGGGGCGCGTATTAGAAGCCAGCTTATTGGGCGTGGCCTTGTTGTTATTGGCGGTGGTAGGCGGTGGTTGGGTAGACCAGCAAGCCATGCTGCGGCAATGGTTTGATCACGAAGGCTTAAGTTTGGCCTGGGTCATTATTGCTTATGGTTTTGCCGCGGCGGTGGTGCCGGTTTGGTTGCTGTTGGCCCCACGCGATTATTTGTCGACCTTCGTGAAGTTAGGCACGGTCATTTTATTGGCGATTGCCATCGTCATTTTGCAACCGCAAGTGCACATGCCGGCCTTAACCCAGTTTACCGATGGCAGCGGCCCCATATTCGGTGGCAAACTGTTCCCTTTCGTCTTCATTACCATCGCCTGCGGCGCCATTTCTGGCTTTCATTCACTGATCGCATCCGGCACCACGCCTAAGTTGCTGGCCAACGAAGGCGACATACGCATGATAGGTTACGGCGCCATGTTGCTAGAAAGTTTCGTCGCCATCATGGCCATGATCGCCGCCACCGTGTTGGAACCAGGTGTGTTCTTCGCCATCAATAGCCCAGCGGGGGTAGTGGGCAGCGAAGCGGTCGACGCCGTTGCTAAAATCAACAGTTGGGGCTTTGCCGTGACGGTAGAGCAAATGAATCAATTGGCACGCGACATGGGTGAAAGCAGTTTGTTTGCTCGCACCGGTGGCGCGCCTA
>JBEDKJ010000100.1:0-23685 GCA_041172285.1 Pseudomonadota bacterium | reverse complement strand
TCGATGTGCCTAAAGGTGATGCGACCATTGTTAATGTCGTACGGGGACAATTCCAATGTGACTTTATCGCCAGCCAAAATACGAATGTGATTTTTCTTCATCTTGCCGCCAGTGTAGGCGATCAACTTATGACCGTTATCCAAGGTCACGCGGTAACGTGAATCCGGTAAGATCTCCATCACTACCCCATTCATTTCAATCAATTCTTCTTTAGCCAATACCCTGTCTCCATATTTAAGTGCAAGCTTGTTTTTGAATGCTTAGTTATAAGCCCCTTAACTGGCGAGCTTTTAATGTTGAGTATAAGGTTTATCAACACTGTGTAAGGCGCGAATTATAGTCTCGCCCTCCCCGTTTGGCAATAAATCTACTTAACTAAATGATTTATAAAGGCCTAAATCTAACTTAGGCTTCATTCAAGTGAGTCTTTGTAAAATAATGCTTGACAGGATTACCGATTCCCCGTAAAAAGCAATTTAGGCGTTTGGTTGTTTAATTTGGTTACGTTCTCAAGACTAATTATTTGTTAATAACCCATTCATTTAGGGTGCCTCCCTTTTTTAAAGTATGGAATAAGATATGGCTACAGGTTTAGTTAAATGGTTTAATGATTCAAAAGGTTTTGGTTTCATTACTCCTGATGCAGGCGGCGACGATTTATTCGCGCATTTCTCAGCAATCGTTGATAGCGGTTACAAAAGCTTAAAAGAAAATGATCGCGTAAGCTTTGATGTAACAGACGGACCAAAAGGTAAACAAGCTTCTAACATTCAGAAAGTTTAGTAACCAAGAATCCAAAAAAATGGCCCTTAATTGGGTCATTTTTTTGCCTGAAATTTATACAACAGGTCATAGGGCAGCCATATTTCATGAGTTTTACTGACTTAACCGGTTACCTAGCCGCTTTTTTAACCACCTTTGCCTTTGTGCCGCAAGCTCACCATTCATGGAAAACCCGGGATTTATCTGGCGTGTCTTTGCCCATGTACAGTCTATTTAGCCTAGGCGTATTAGCCTGGTTGATTTATGGCATCCTCATTCACAGCTGGCCCATCATAGTCGCCAACAGCCTCACCCTATTGCTGGCTTGCATTGTGCTTTATTTGAAAATTAGCCATAAAGCAAACTAGGCTCAAACGCATTATTTACCCAAAGCATACACCGCAATATTATCTCCGGCGGTATAGCCAAAAATAGCATTACCCCCCGCCACCACGGCTACGTATTGCACCCCGTCAATCTGGTAGGTGATGGCAGGCGCATTTACCCCAGCATCAAGCTTGCTCTGCCATAAGACTTCACCAGTTCGACTATCATAGGCATTAAAGCGACCATCGCCTTCTCCCATAAATAGCAATCCGGATTGCGTGGCCAGCAAGCCACCCATTAATGGTTGCGCCGTTTTGACTTGCCACAGCATTTTACCGCTAGATAAATTAATGGCCGACAATACCCCCCACCTAGCATCTTTGGTAGGCTCAGAGGATGCATAGCGTATTGCTGGGACCCCATTTTTTGCAGGCTCCTCAACCAAGGTGTATTTGATTGGCGCATGTATGCCCGCTACAAAAGCAATTTGATTGTGTTCGTCCAGGGCACTTGGGCTCCAATTAGAGCCGCCTAAAATACCAGGATAGAGGACGGTGCCCTCTTTGCTGGCTTTAGCAAATAAATTCTTTTGCGGCACAAACGCATCCGACTTCATCAGCAACTTGCCAGTAGCCCTATCATTAACAAAGTACCAACCGGTTTTACTTGCCTGACCAACTGCAGGAATGCTCTTCCCATTGCGGTTATAATTAAACAAGACTGGTGGGCTGGCTAAATCGTAACCCCAAACATCATGTGGCACTTGCTGGTAATGCCATTTCAATTTTCCCGTTTCCGTGTCCAAGGCCACCAATGAAACGGTGTACAAATTATCGCCTGGACGCGAAATATCATTCATTTGCGGTGACGGGTTGCCCGTGCCGAAGAACAGCGTGTGCGTTTTAAGGTCTATGGCTGGCGTGCTCCAAGCTGAGCCACCACCATAGCGCCATGCCTCTCTATTATTTTTTAAATTGGCTCTTTCTGCTACCACGTCTCGGTTTAATGAAATGCCATCGGATGTGGTTTCAACAAACTCGCCTTCCCAACCCTGACTTGGAATGGTGTCAAATTGCCAAATTCGCTTGCCGTTATTGATGTCGTACGCTGCTAAAAATCCCGGCCGGCCGTAACGCCCGTCCACCCCCACCACAGCCCCAAGTGGCGCCGATTGCGTTGGGGCATCCAAATGCAATCCGTAGCCTACGCCGGTTATTCCAACGATAACCTTGCCATTAAAGACCACCGGCGCCATGGCTATGCCTACGCCCGTTGCACCGTATGCATTTTTCCCGCTTTTAGCATCACCCTTGCTTAATGAGTCGGTATTTTCCGTTAAGGCCGTGTCATCCGCCACGTCCACGTCCCAAATCTTAAGTCCGGTTTTTGCATCCAGGGCAATCAAGCGGGCATCCACCGTACCTATAAAAACTTTCCCTTCACTTAGCGCCACCCCTCTATTTGCCGGGCCACAGCACATTTTCCAATTTGCCCTACGCACGTGTTCATAGCGCCACAATTGCTTACCTGTTTTCGCATCAAGCGCCAACACATGGTTATAAGGCAAGGCAACGTACATCACGCCCGCTTTGACTATAGGCGTAGCTTGAAAGCTAGCTAAAACCCCGCTTTTAACTTGCCAGGCTAATGTAAGGCGATTGACATTTTGTGGGTTGATTTGCGTTAACGCAGACAAGCGCTGGTTGCTGTAATCTCCGCCAAAACTAGGCCAATCATGAGATAAACTAGGCACCTGATTAAGCGGCGTGAGCCTGGCGCAAGCAAGCAAGGTCAGACTAATGAGCATGATGCCCCATTTTCTGTTACCTTTAAAAACGTAAGCTATATTCATTTGTTCGACTCTGTAAAAGTAAGAATGATAGGCATCAAAGTATACAGATTTGTATATCTCTAACAAGCGATAATTAGCCTACTGATGGCACAAAGCCCATAAGTCAAGTCACTGCTAAAGGATCCCGCAATGAACGATCGTATCGAAGACCTGCTGCAGCAAATAACGGCATTAGAGGACGAATTGCGTGTGGCCTTAAGCGAACAACCGTCTGGCGTATTTTTCCAAATAAAAGGCAAACGCATAGAGTTTGAGCATTCCATTCAGCAAGCGCACAAGCGGCTAAAAAGAAATTTTTTTCATTGGCTGATTGCCGATCGCCCTCAGAACTTAATCACCGGTCCTATTATTTACTCCATGATTCTCCCCTTGCTGATAACCGATTTATTCGTCAGCTTTTATCAACTTACTTGTTTTCCTATATACGGCATAAAAAAAGTGCGGCGATCGGATTACATCGTCTTTGATAGGCAACATTTAAGTTACCTTAATTTTATAGAGAAGTTTCATTGCACTTACTGCGCTTACGGCAGCGGCATGATCTCCTATGTAAGCGAAATCATTGCCCGCACCGAACAGTATTTCTGCCCTATCAAGCATGCGCGAAAATTACTCGGGACACATCAGCGCTATGCCCGTTTTTTAGAGTACGGTGCAGCAGAGCACTACCAAGAAAAACTGGAGACTTACCGTAGCGCCTTGTCTAAAGCAGATTAACATTTAGCGCTATTTTTAACTCAAGCGCGGCGCCTGACAACCCCTTATTTGGCTGCGCATGCTATGCTGTCAGGCCTTTTTAAAAGAGCCTTTATTATGAGCGCGAGCGAAACCTTCATCCCGAGTAAAGATGCGTCATTGGAATCGTCCATACGCACCCTGCAAAGCAAATTAGTCGCCTTAGGCATACACGTAGAAGAAAAATCTTGGCTCAATGAAATAGAGGGAATATGGTCAGTGCACGTCATAGACAAAGACTGCACACGGCTATTTACTAACGGCAAAGGCGCCACGCAATTGGCCGCTAGAGCCAGCGCCTTGGGCGAGTATTTTGAACGCTTAAGCACCAATTACTTTTGGACGCATTTTTACTTAGGCACGGCCATCGCCAACCAAGATTTTGTCCACTACCCCAATGAGCAATGGCTCAAGCTTAACGGCGAAAATTGGCCAAAAGCACTGCTGACCCCTGATTTACAAAAATTCTATAACCCGGAGGGCGGCGTCCTTGCTTCGCAATTAACTGATCTAAACTCCGGCAATGCTGAGCGCGGCATATGCGCCATTCCATACCAACGCCTCAAAGATGGTCTAAGCGTTTTATTTCCAGTTAATTTAATAGGTAATTTATACGTCAGCAATGGCATGAGTGCCGGTAACACCTTAATGGAAGCGCGCACGCAAGCATTAGCGGAAATTTTTGAGCGTGACATCAAATTCCGCATCATACGCGAAGGCCTGTGCTTGCCTGATGTGCCGCAAGACGTCATCAACCGCTACCCGCGCATTGCTGCTGGCATCAAGGGCTTACGCGATGCCGGTTACGGTATATTGGTCAAAGACGCTTCATTGGGCGGCCAATACCCAGTCATGAACGTCACCTTGCTGCACCCAGAAGACCAAGGCTGCTTCGCTAGCTTCGGTGCCCATCCTCGTTTTGAAGTGGCATTGGAGCGTGCTTTAACCGAGTTGCTGCAGGGTCGCGCCATCAACAATCTAAAAGGCTTTGTTTCACCTGGCTTTGACATGGAAGAAATTGCCGACTCGCAAAATCTAGAAATCCATTTTGTCGACTCCAGCGGCGTTATCAGCTGGGAATTTTTGCGCAGTACGCCAGATTTCGAATTCGTCGACTGGAACTTCGGCACCACCACCGAAGAAGATTACCACTGGTGCGTTGACACCATACATGGCAGCGGCCATGACATTTACATAGCCGACTTCACTCACCTAGGCGTTTACGCATGCCGCATTATCGTGCCTGGCATGAGTGAAATCTATCCGGTTGAAGAACTGCAATGGGAAAACAACAGCGTAGGCAATTTAATACGTCCCTATGCCATTAAGTTGCAATCCTTAAGCCATGCCGAATCGGCTGAGCTGCTAACGACTTTATTGGATTTGGATTTGGCGGACGAATTGCCCGTCACCACCCTCATAGGTTTGTGTGCTGACCCAAATAGCCCCTGGGTAGACCTACGCGTAGGCGAACTCAAAACCTTGGCCGCCATAGCCTGCCAAAGCACCGATGACATCTTGGACGGCTGCGCTTGGATAGCGCAATTTAACGAGCTACCGACTGAACGTGCCAAAGTCTATCGCTGCTTATCTGACTTGGTGCAAATTAGCGTGGAATTGGCACACCCTGATCCAGCATTATTTAAAGCCAACTTAAAGCTGATGTATGGCACGCAAACGCTGAACCAAGCAGAAAAACTGCTGAATCAAACGGAACAGTATTTTGGCCTGATTAACCTAGGTGAAAACATGCAAGGCAGTCGCATGCACCAACAATTACTGGCCGCCTACGGCAAGGTGTGGAAGCGCTAGGCATGCCACCTGTAGTGCACGCAGCGGTTTCCTGGCAAAACGGCCTGGCCTACTCCGAGCAATACCAAGACGTCTATTTCAACAGCGACAACGGCTTGCTGGAAACCGATTACGTTTTCTTACAAGCCAATCGCTTGGCCGATCGCTGGCTAGATTACCCAAATGCAAGCTTTACTATTGCTGAAACCGGCTTTGGCACGGGGCTTAATTTTATATTGGCGGCAAAATTGTGGCTGGATACCGCACCCGTTAAAGCCAATTTGCATTTTATCAGCGCCGAGAAACACCCTTTGAGTCCAGCTGACATGTCTAAAGCTTGGCAACAATGGCCCAGCCTGAAGCCGTTTAGCGAGGCGCTGATCGCCGACTACCCCAAGGCCATAGCAGAAGGTGAGGTCAGTTTATTCGACCGGCGTGTGCGGCTCAGCTTGCTGCTAGGCGATGCCACCACTGCCTATCGAAAGCTTAGTCAACAGCAGCCCAACATCGCAGTCGACGCTTGGTTTCTAGATGGCTTTTCGCCAGCCAAAAATCCTGACATGTGGCAAGGCAACTTGTTTGAGCAAATGGCCATGCTGTCTAATAGCCAGACCAGCTTCGCCACCTTCACCAGCGCCAGCGCAGTGCGACGCCAGCTAATGGCCGCAGGCTTTAAGGTCAGCAAACAAGCCGGTTACGCGAAAAAGCGCGAAATGCTTTACGGGCAATACGCGGGAGCAAGCCATGCCGCCTAAAAGCGTCGCAGTGATTGGGGCTGGCATAGCCGGTTGCAGCAGCGCTTACGCCCTAGCACAGCGCGGCGTCAAGGTTAGTCTAATTGAACGGCACCCGCGCATCGCCATGGAAGCCTCCGGCAACCCACAAGCCATGCTCTACCCACGCTTAAGCGGTGACGACAGCGCCAGTCAGTTTGCCTTGGCTGGCTATTTATACAGCCTGTCGTTGATTAGCAAATTGCAACTGCCGGCCAAGGATTTTCATGCCTGCGGCATGCTGCAATTGGGCTTTAATGACCGGGAATTTGCCAGATTACAAAAAGTACTGTCGTGGAAAGAAGCCGCCCAACACGTGCAATTACTGGATCCATCCCAAGCCAGTCAGCAAGCCGGCTTGGCACTCCCTCATGCGGCCTTATACTTTGCCAACGCGGCTTGGCTAAACCCGGCAGCCCTGTGCCGCGCATTAATCACGCATCCTAACATCAGTGTAAAAACATCAACAAATGCCAATAAGGTATTGAAAAATAATGGGCTATTTGAAATTTACGCAGGCGAACTATGCGTCGAAAAAGCCGACGCCGTTATCTTGGCTAATGCCAATCAGGCCGAAGAACTAGGCATGGGCCTGCAGCTAAAAACGCTATCGGTGCGCGGGCAACTTAGCCTGGTTAAAGCCAGCGATGTCAGCTTGGCATTGCGCACCATTGTTTGCAGTGACGGCTACTTAAGCCCTGCCGAGCAAGGCATGCATACCCTAGGCGCCAGCTTTTCATCAGACCAGTCGCTCGCCATAGACGAATACGATCACCAGGCTAATTTAAACAAATTAAGCAGCTATTCCCCCGCGTTACACGACAGCCTAAAAAACAGCGTGGTCGGTGGTCGGGTGTCGTTTCGATGCACCAGCGCCGATTACTTCCCTTTAGTGGGGGAATTGTTAGATCATGCCGCCATAATGGCAGCCCCACCAAGGCCGAATGCCAAGCCATCCTCCCTGCCCTGGGCAAATGGACTGTATGTCAATTTAGCCCACGGCAGCCGAGGCTTTACCAGCGCGCCCTATTGCGGCGAGATACTGGCCAGCTTGATTTGCCAAGATAGCCCAGCAATTAACCCAACCATGCTGAGCCTAATCAACCCCAATCGTTTTTTATTGCGTAAATTGGGTTTAAAAAAACTGGCTCGCAGCTTGCCTGCGGTCGCCGCAAGTAGCATAAAACCGACTTTAGGTTAAAATTAACGCATGGCCAACACCCTTTACGCGCAAGCCCTTACGCATTATCAAGCCGGTCAGCCGCAAGCGGCCGAAGCTAAGTTGCAAGCGTTGCTCAACCAGCAAGCCGATCACCACGACGCGCTGCAGTTGTTGGCCATCCTATGCTACCAAAGCCAGCGCATAGTCGATGCCGCAGCTTGCTACCGCCGGCTCTTGCACAGCCACGGCCCTAACGATCAAACCCGCTTAGCGCTTGGCCATTGCTTAATGCTAAGTGGTAATCAGGCGCATGCAGAAGGCCAATACCGCCAAGCCGCAGCCTGTTTTAATGAAGCATTGGGCTTGCAGCCGCAAGACGCCATGGACAAGGCAGCCCTGCACTACAATTTAGCCAATGCCAAACGCGAACTTGGCCAACCGCAGGAGGCCGCCCAGCATTACCAAGCAGCACTGCAATTCGACCCAAATGATGCCGACACGCATAATAATCTTGGCAACGTGCAGCGTGAGTTAGGCCAAGTTGATCTAGCCATAGCCAGCTACCAACGCGCGCTAAGCCTTAACCCACAATTGCATCATGCCAAGGTGCACTTGGTGCATCAAAAACAGCATGTTTGCGATTGGCGCGGCTTGCCTGAGGAGATTGCAGCAATTCGCCATACCTTAGCCAGCGACCCACGCGCGCAAATATCGCCTTTCGCCTTCTTAGCCATGCCAGGCACCACGGCAGCGGAACAATTACGCTGCGCGGATTCATGGGTGGCACAGCGCTTCGGCCGCTTGTTGGCGCAAAACGCGCCGTCCTCGTTTAATTACCAACATGGGCATGACAGAGCAAGTAAACGCAAACTAAAAATAGGCTATTTGTCTGCCGACTTTAGATTGCATCCCCTAGCCTTTTTAATCACCGAGCTGATCGAGCAGCACGACCGATCGGCTTATGAAATTTACGCTTACTCCTACGGTAAAAACGATTTATCCGCGGCCAGGTTAAGGCTAGAAAAAGCCTTCGATCAGTTTCACGACATCCAAGCTTTATCCGAAACCGAGGCAGCTAAAAAAATTAACGAGCATGCCATAGACATACTGGTGGATTTAAGCGGCTACACGCAAACCAGCCGCAGCGGCATCGTCGCCTTAAAGCCGGCGATCATACACGTCAATTGGTTGGGTTTTCCTGGCAGCATGGGTCATGCCAGTTTTGCAAACGGCCATAAACGGCCCTTGTTTGACTACTTAATCAGCGATGCCTTCATCACCCCCGCCGCTAGCGCGCAAGATTACGCAGAAAAATTAGCCATACTGCCCTGTTACCAAGCCAACGATAGCCAACGTCCATTGGCCGATGCGCCCACTAGAGACAGTTGCCAGCTGCCAGAAGGCGCTTTTGTTTACTGCTGCTTCAACCAAACGTTCAAGATTAGCGCCGAGGTATTTAGCGTGTGGATGCGCTTATTAAAAACGCAAGCCCATAGCGTGCTGTGGTTGCTGGAATGCAACCCTTGGGCCAAACAAAACTTAATGAATGCGGCAATGGCGCAAGGTGTATCGGCAGATAGATTGGTTTTTGCGCCTCGCTTGCCCATAGCCGAGCACCTGGCCAGGCACGTGCATGCCGATTTATTTTTAGACACCCTGCCCTATAACGCGCATACCACCTGCAGCGATGCCTTATGGATGGGGTTGCCGGTGTTAAGCTGCGTAGGCAATACCTTTTCTGCCCGTGTGGCTGGCAGTTTGTTGCACGCACTGGGCTTAAACGAAATGGTCACGGACAATTTGGCGGACTACGAAAGCCGCGCAAGCTATTACGCGAGCGACCCTGGGGCTTTATTGGCGATTAAACAGCGCCTGCAAAAGCAGCGAACGACGAACGCCTTATTTAATCCGGCTCAGTTTGCTCGCGCCCTAGAGCAGCAATACCAAAAAATGTGGCAGGATGGGTCGACAAGCAATTAAGCCGACTTAGCCGCAAACAGCGCAGCCAGCACAATCAAGCTGCCGCCTAGCCATTCATTGAGCGCCATGCTCTCGTTGGCCAAATAATACGAGGCAATGGCGGCCACCACCAACTCAAATAAAAACACCACCGATGCACGGGTCGCCGGTAACCTAGTGACGCCGTATTGCACCAGCACTGTCGCCGCCAAAAGCAAGATGGCGATGAGACCCATGACCAACCATTGAGTGTTGCTAAAAAAGTACGGGCTAGGCCATGCTGCGCCGCTAAACGGCATAAACAGCAAACTGACCAGCAACACCCCTAACCAGACTGCGAACGATTTGGCCGGTAAACTCAAGCCACGGGCTTGGCGTGTTAACACATTGGTTAAAGAAAAGCCTATGCCGGATGATAAGGCTAACCATTCGGCTTGGTTTCTGGGCAATGGCCAGGGACTAAGCGCGGGATCATAGAGCATAATAAAAGCACCCAACAAGGCGATAACGATGGCGAAGTAGCCGCTTTTAGGGGTCTTTTCTTTTAAATAAAAGTGCGCCAATATCAATGTCCACAAAGGCGACAAATAAAACAGCAGCATCACCCGCATGACCTCACCGTCTATTACCGCCAACACGTAAGCCAGATTGGTCCAACCGGCCACCAATGCGAGGTAAACGATGCTAAAAGGCTGCTTAAATAGACCGCGCCAATGCTTAGCAAAATACAGGCTAGCCAACAGCACGGTGATGCCGTAGGTGTAAAAGCTGGAGGCCATGCCCGATACCCCCATGTCAGCCATGAGCCGATACGGGTACCAGATAATGCCCCAGCACACGGCGCCAAATAGCAAACCGGATACGGCTAGGTAATGGCTATCTTGGGCGGGCTGCTGTGTTTGTTGATGGGTGGGCATGGCTTCTTTCTTCATAAGTTGCAGTGGCACGCGATGCTAACATCAATGCGTGCTAAGGGCTATGGAATGTCTGCCACGTATATTACAATATCGGCCATGAATGCCAACCTAAACTTACTGCAAGCTTACCCTTTTCAGCGTCTACGCGATTTATTCAAGGGCACACCAGCCAATCCTGACTACAGCCCGATTAACTTATCCATAGGCGAGCCCAAGCACGCTACGCCGCCTTTGATTAAACAGGCCTTAGTGGACAATTTGGCCGGCTTGGCCAGTTACCCGACGACATTGGGCAGCCCTGCCCTGCGTGAGGCCATAGCCAACTGGTTAAGTCGTCGTTACGGCATCCCTGTGCTTAACCCTGAAACGCAGATACTGCCTGTTACCGGCAGTCGCGAAGCCTTGTTTGCATTCGCGCAAGTCATCATAGACAGCAGCAGCGCCATCAAGCCAGTGGTGATTTCCCCTAATCCGTTTTATCAAATATACGAAGGCGCGGCTTTTTTAGCCGGTGCCGAACCTTACTTTTTAAATACTTTGCCGGAAAATCAGCATGCCATGGATTTTGCCAGCGTGCCCAAAGAGGTATTGAAACGCACGCAATTGGTCTACCTATGCAGCCCTGGCAACCCGTCCGGCAAGGTGATGTCCTTAGCACAATGGCAAGCGGTGTTTGATTTATCCGACCAATACGGCTTTGTCATTGCTGCCGACGAATGCTACTCGGAGATCTATTTTGACGAGAACAACCCACCCTTAGGTGCCTTGCAAGCCGCACGATTGCTTAATCGTGATTACAAAAACCTAGTGGTGTTCAGCTCTTTATCCAAGCGCTCCAATGTCCCGGGCATGCGTTCCGGTTTTGTCGCGGGGGATGCCGCCATCATAGAAAAATTTACGCTGTACCGCACCTACCATGGTTGCGCCATGAATCCTGCCGTGCAGGCCGCTAGCATGGCAGCGTGGAACGACGAGCAGCACGTTATTGAAAATCGCCGCCTGTATGCTGAAAAGTTTGCGGCGGTAACGCCCTTGTTAAGCGAGGTCTTGGAGGCGAGCATGCCCGATGCCGCCTTTTATTTATGGTGCAAAATTAAACCGCAATCAGGCATAGCCATTAGCGACACTGACTTTGCTTTAAGGCTATACCGTGATTTTAATGTGACGGTGTTGCCTGGCAGTTACCTAGCCAGGCATGCGCACGGCACGAATCCAGGTGAACACTTTGTCCGATTGGCCTTGGTGGCGAGTTTGGACGAATGCTTAGAAGCAGCCAAGCGCATCAAGCTGGCCTGTAAATAGTTAATAAACTACATTAACTATTACCCTTAATAAACTGATTAACTTGATTAAAAACCAGTTCGTTTATATCGCTTTGTAGGCAATCCAAGGCCCGCACCTGCGGCATGCCACGCAACCAGGTTAGCTGCCTTTTAGCCAATTGGCGGGTAGCAAAAATCCCGCGATCACGCAGTTCTTCCAAGCCTATTTCGCCGGCTAAATAGTGCAAGACCTGGCGGTAACCAACGCAGCGCATGGCAGTCGACTCGGCCGTCAACACCGGGTATTTAATCAACAATGCCCGCACCTCATCCACCAAGCCGGCCCCTAGCATCTGTTCAAAGCGCAAGGCGATGCGCTCATGCAGTTGCTGACGATCGCTGGGCAATAAGGCTATTTTCAAAACCTGGTATGGCAGTGCCTGGCTGCTTTGCTCCGCAATCAGATCAGACAGGCGTCTGCCACTAATGGCGTGCACCTCCAATGCGCGTTGTATGCGTTGACTGTCATTGGGCGCCAAGCGTGCAGCCGTTAGGGCGTCCACGCCAGCTAATTTTGCATGCATGGCTGGCCAACCTATGGCCGCCGCTTCCGCATCCAAGCTCATGCGCACTTGCGCATCCGCCTCCGGCAAGCCACTCATGCCCTGCTCCAGCGCTTTGAAATAGAGCATGGTACCGCCAACCAACAAAGGGATGCGACCGCGCGCGCTGATGTCCGCCATGCAATCCAAAGCGTCTTGACGAAAGTTAGCGGCCGAATAAGCCTGGGTAGGCGGAATCAGATCGATCAAATGGTGCGGCGCCTGCTGCAAGGTGGCCGCATCGGGCTTAGCCGTGCCTATGTCCATGTCACGGTAGACCATGGCAGAATCAACACTGATGATTTCAACTGGCAAGGCGGCGGCCAAGGCCACCGCGGCACCGGTCTTGCCGCTGGCGGTGGGGCCCATTAAGAATATGGCTGGGGCTGGCGTCATCTCGGCCTATTTACCGCGCATGAACATTTTATCCAAATCGGCTATGCTAACTTGAAACCAGGTTGGTCGACCGTGATTGCATAAACCACTGCGTTCGGTCGCCTCCATGTCGCGTAACAAGGCATTCATTTCCGTTAGGCTTAGGCTGCGATTCGCCCGCACCGCTGCATGGCAGGCCATGGTGCCTAACAAGTCATTGCGGCGTTCGGTTAAAGCACGGCTGGCACCGAACTCGCGTAGATCGCGTAAGACATCCCTAGCCAGACTGACGGCATCGGCATTTTGCAGCATGCTGGGGACAGCGCGCACCACCAACGTGGTGGGTGACAACACCGCTAAATCAAAGCCCAATTGCTGCAACTCGCCATTAACGCTAGCCAAGGCTTCTTGCACGGTCGCCACCTCCAATTTATCGGCGCTGAAACTGACGGGGATCAGCAAAGGTTGCATGGCCACGGCCTGCTGATCCAATGCGTTTTTTAGCCGCTCGTACATAATGCGCTCGTGCGCCGCGTGCATGTCCACCACCACCAAACCCAAGGTATTTTGTGCCAACACATAAATGCCGTGAATTTGCGCCACAGCAAAACCCAGCGGGTGCGCATCGTGTGCTACCTGGTCGGTGGTAGCATCGCCAGCATGCCCGTCCCTATTGGCTTGCAGGGCAGTGCCTACACTGCTCATTGGTTGTTCTTTGGCACCAAATAAACGCCCATAAAAATCCGGTGTTTGCTGCAGGCTTAAATCAATCTGCGTTTGCTCAACCGGATAAGGCCTAGTGCTGACAGCCGAAAACGGGTTGTATGCCGCTTGGGTAGCACTGGCCGCATTGGACACCCCAGTTGGGCTGGCCAAGGCTTTGTGCAAGGCGTGAAAGATAAAACGGTGCAGCGCTTGGCTGTCTCTAAAACGCACCTCGGTTTTACTTGGGTGCACATTAACGTCAACCAAACTGGCGTCCAACTCGATAAACAAAACAAATGCCGGGTGCCTATCGTGGTGCAACACGTCTTGGTAGGCCTGGCGTATGGCGTGACTTATCAGTTTATCGCGCACAAAGCGGCCGTTGACGTAAACGTATTGGCAATCGCTTTTATGCCGATTAAACGTTGGTTTGGCCGTGACGCCCCATAGCCGCAAACCCGCTGCCGCTTCTTCAATGGCAATCGATTCTGCACTAAAAGCGGCACCTAAAATATCGCTAAAACGCTTAGTCGGCTCGCTCGCCGGGAAGCGGCATAAGGCCCTGCCGTTATGCTGCAACATAAAACTGACGTCCGGGCGCGACAGCGCAATGCGATTAAATACGGCTTCGCAATGGGCAAACTCGGTGCCATCGGTTTTTAAAAACTTACGGCGCGCCGGCGTATTGAAATACAAATCGTTTACTTCTATCACCGTGCCAGCGTCTAGGGCTGCCGGGGCGATGGATGAAATTTCACTGCCATCCGATTGGATGCGCCAAGCATGCGCCGCATCGGCACGGCGGCTGACGATGTGCGTGCGTGAAACCGAGGCTATGCTGGCTAAGGCTTCGCCGCGAAAACCCAAGCTGGCAACCGCTTCCAAATCGTCTAGACTGGCAATCTTGCTGGTGGCGTGACGGGTCAAGGCCATGGCCAAGTCGTCTTCGGCTATGCCCAAGCCGTTGTCCATGACGCGCATTTGCTTGACGCCACCCTCTAACAAAGCCACGTGTATATCGCTGCTGGCTGCATCCAAGCTGTTCTCTAACAATTCCTTTAAGGCCGAGGCGGGCCGTTCCACCACTTCGCCAGCGGCGATTTGGCTAATCAATTGATCGGGTAACAGGCGAATGCGCATAGTGGTGGCTATTTTACCTGTTTTAAGCTAAATTCTTTAGCCTATGCACGCATTAAATCCAGCCCTAGCGGAAAATTCCTACCTGGCCAGCTTCCCCCATGCCAGGCGCATTAAACGCCACCATCACTTCTATTTAGGGCCAACCAATTCCGGCAAAACACACCAAGCATTATTGGCGTTGCAGCAAGCCGAATCGGGGGTTTACCTGGCCCCTTTACGCTTATTGGCCATGGAAATTCGTGATCGATTGGTGGCCGCAGGCGTGCCTTGCAATTTAATCACCGGTGAAGAACGCGTGCTGATGCCTGGTGCCAAGCACACTGCCTCCACCATAGAAATGATGAACCCCAACAAAAAAGTGGCGGTGGCAGTCATAGACGAAATTCAGATGCTGCAAGACCCGGATCGTGGCAGCGCTTGGACTGCCGCCTTAGTGGGGGTGCCGGCCGAGCAAGTTTACGTGTGCGGGTCTACCGCGGTGACTCAAGCCTGCTTAGGTGTTATCCAGGCACTGCAGGAAAGCCATCAGATCAATATCCTTGAGCGTAAGACGCCACTCGTATTGGAGGACAACGGACTGTGTGGGCCGCGCTACAAGAAACAGGCATTAAAAAACCGCTTAGAAAAAGGCGATGCCGTGATTGCCTTTAGCCGTAAAGACGTATTGACCTACAGCGCACGCTTTCGCCTATGGGGCTACCGCGTCGCCACCATTTATGGCGCCCTGTCACCGGAGGTGCGCCGGACCGAAGCCGAGCGATTCTGCTCGGGTGCAGCCGATATTTTGGTCGCCACCGACGCCATAGGCATGGGGCTGAATCTACCCATACGCCGCATCATTTTTAGCCACATACATAAATTTGATGGCGTCGCATCGCGGCCATTAAATGCCACCGAAGTGCGCCAAATAGCCGGTCGAGCTGGCCGCTATGGCATATACGATCACGGCTACGTTACCACCTTGGAAGACGACGAGCTGATACACATCGCACACATGCTCAGTACCGATGACACCATGCATTTGGACAAGCTGCCGGTAGCCATCGCCTTTCAGGCCATAGAGCACAGCGCAGCGCAGATTCCCACCCGCAGCATAGCCGAAGTCTTAACTTATCAACGTGACCGAATGCGCATTGATCAGCCTCTGTTTGCCTTAGGCGGCATGGATCAACAGCTCACGCAGGCGCAATTGGTCGACTTGCATGCACCCGACATGGCACTGAAAGATAAATACCTGTTTGCTTGCGCGCCGATTGCACTGAACGTGCCCTTTGAAAAGGACTACTTCCTGCTGTGCTTAAAAAGCGTGGCGGAATCGAAAACCCGGGCTTTACCGAGCGCCCCCAGTTGGTTAACGAATCAGCATGCCAAGCACTTGGCTGAGGCCGAATTGCTTAGCCACAACCTTAGCTTGTACGCATGGCTGGGCTTTAAATTTCCACAAATTTTTACCGATGCACCGCTGGTCAGCAGCCTGCGCCAAGCCGTTAGCCGCTACATTGAGCAAGCCCTGCTTTGCCAAACCGGCTACGGCGACACCAGTCGGGAATTGGACAGCTTGCCACTTAAAAGACGCTAGCCTGTGCCGATTTGCTCAGCACTTTAATTCCAGTACTGCACCCATCCCAGCTCAATCAAGCGAAGCAATTCACCCCTATATTGATGTATATCAAATGGCCTTTAAAGAATAAGGCGTAGCATGGGCAACCATTCAGCGCTAGGACGCCGATTAACGAGAACACAGATATGACCATCACCAATAGCAAACCGCTCGCCAACGTGCCTTTATTAGACATGGACCAAGCCAAGCTGGTGCACATTTACAGCGCCAAATTAAGCCAACTCACCAAAAAACAAAGGCTGGTATTTGATTTATTGAGCCACGGCATGTTGGTAAAAGACATCGCCAAACACTTAGGCTTAGCCGAAATTACCATCAAAGTGGTCAAGGCTAGGGTCATGGTTATTTTAGGCGCCACCACCTTGCAAGAATTAGCCGTGATTGGCAAATGCAGTCAATGCGCCTACATCAAACCTCATCTATAAGCCCTTCCAGCTAATCCAGAACGACTGTCTCCAGGTAATCGGGCACGGTCACCGGCCAATGCAATTGCTCTTCTAGGTGCAAACGCATGGCATCGGCTGCAACGGGTTCACCATGGGTGATAAAAGTCCGCTTAGGCGGCGCGCTAAACCCGCTTAACCAAGTCAAAATCTCCGCGTAATCGGCGTGTGCCGATAAATTACTCAGCAAGGCAACCTTGGCTAAAACGGGTACGTACTCGCCGTGTATTTTGATGCTCTGCGCCCCATCCAACATGGCCGCGCCTCGCGTGCCAGCCGCCTGAAAGCCAACAAATAAAATGGTGTTATTGGCATGCGGTGCAAACGCTTTTAAATGGTGTACCACCCGCCCGCCGGTGGCCATGCCGCTGGCTGACAATATAATCATGGGGCCGTGCATTAAGTTAAGGCGCTTGGACTCTTCCACCCCATTCACCATGTGCGCAACCCGGCATAAGGCATGACTTTGCTCAACACTTAATCGATGTTCATCGCTAAAGTGATTGAATATCGCCGTGGCATCGACCGCCATGGGGCTATTGAGATAAACCGGCAGGTCTTTAGGAATGGTACCGGCCGCTTTAAGCAAATGGATGTAATAAAGCAATTCTTGCGCACGGCCAACGGCAAAAACCGGTATCAACACCACGCCTTTTTGCTTAACGGTTTGATTGATGATCTCGGCTAATTGAAGTTGCGGTTCACTGCGTTCGTGCAAGCGATTACCGTAGGTCGACTCCAATACCAAATAATCCGTTTGCTTGATGGTCGCTGGCGCTTTCATCAGAATATCGTGCGGCCTACCGATGTCGCCAGAAAACAAAATAGAGGTTTTTTTACTGTGTATGCGCACGAAAGCCGAGCCCAAAATATGACCACTGGGCGCTAAGCGTAGGGTTAAGCCAGCACCTAAATCCAGATCCTTGTCGTAAGCAATCGGCACCAACAAAGCCAAGGCATTTTGCGCGTCTTCGGTGCTATACAAAGGCAGCGCCGGATTGTGTTTTGAAAAACCACTTTTGTTAGCGTAGCGTGCTTCTTCCTCCTGCAAATGTGCCGAATCCAACAACAAGACCTCGCACAAATCCCGCGTCGCAGGCGTGCAATACACCTTGCCAGAAAAGCCGTTTTTAACCAACAACGGCAAATAGCCGCTGTGGTCAATGTGGGCATGAGTCAACACCACCGCATCGATGGTTCTAGGGTCTATGGGCAAATCGGCCCAGTTCCTTAAACGCAATTGCTTGAGTCCTTGAAACAGGCCGCAATCTATCAAAATTCGCTTAGCGGAACCGTCTGCCGCTTGATGACTGAGTAAGTATTTCGATCCGGTGACGGTGCCGGTTGCACCTAGAAAACTTAATTGCATGCTAGACCTCTTTTAATGATGGTCTATGGCGCGTGAGTCAGTGGGCATTATTCGTATGCCACTTTACTTTTTGCCAGGGCCGGGTTGGTGGAAAAATACTTCTTAATGCCGTTTAAAATCGACGCGCAAAGCTGCTCTTGGTAGGCTTCATCGTTCAGCGGCGCTCTTCTTCCGGATTGCTAATGAAAGCGGTCTCAACCAGTATGGATGGAATATCCGGTGACTTAAGCACCGCAAAAGCCGCCTGCTCCACCCTTTTAGCGTGCAAGGTATTGATTTCGCCAATCTCAGACAACACCGCTTTACCCAATTTCAAGCTGTCGTTAATGGTCGCTGTTTGCGATAAATCCAACAAGGTTCGGGCTAATATGGGGTCTTTATCGTTCAAGCTCACGCCGCCTATTAAATCCGACTCGTTCTCTTTTTTCGCCAAGTACCTGGCACTGGCACTGGTGGCACCGCGTTCCGACAAAGCAAAAACCGATGAGCCGCGTGCCGATTGTTTGGTAAAGGCGTCGGCATGGATAGACACAAATAAATCGGCTTGCATGCCTCTGGCTTTAACCACGCGCCCATGCAAGGGGATGAAGTAATCGCCATCGCGGGTTAACACCGCGCGCATATTCGGTTCCGCATCAATTTGCTGCTTGAGTTTCTTGGCCACCATGAGCGTGATGTCTTTTTCCCTACTGCCATTCGCGCCGTTGGCACCGGGGTCTTCACCGCCATGGCCGGCATCAATCGCCACAATAATTTGCCTGCCTACTTTTTTCACTTCGGCAGGCATGGTTTTAATCACCGGTCCTTCTGTTATGTCCGACGGGTTTGCCGGTGCCGATTGACTCACTGCATTGTTGGCCGGCGCTGCGGTTTCCACCACTGCCGATTGCGGCGCGGTATTGACTGGCGTCGGTGCATCTGCCGACACTGCCGCAGCGGGTGCCGGTGCGGGGTCGCGCTCAGCCACCATGGCCATTAAAGGATCCAAGGCCGGGTAGACATCCAACACCAAGCGGTATTTGTAAGCACCGGTGGGCGTTAGTGTAAAGGCATTGGGCTTGGCTGCGGCCTTTAAATCGACCACCAATCGCACGCCTTGCTGAAAATTGGCGCTGCGAATTTGCTTGATGTATGGGTCGTTGGCTTGCACTTTATCGGCCAGTGATTTGATGGCCGAATTGAGTTCAACTTGATCAATATCCAATACCACCCGATCGGGATTTTGCATGTAGCTCATTTTATAGCTGAAGGCGGCGTTGGCCTCCAAAGTAATGCGGGTGTAATCTTGTGCTGGCCAAACCCGAACCGCACTGACCAAATTAGCGGCCAATGCAAACTGGTTTAAGTGCAATAACAGCAGCAGGCTCAATAGGCCTTGCACTAAGCTTTTTTTCATAGGCTGCTTGGTATCCCTTGCAAACATTGTTTTCCTAATGGGGTGTGAGCCACTATGCGCACACGACGGCCTATGGCCTCGCCCAACATTTTAACGTCAAAAACAATTTCCAGGTCAGGCCTGTTTAAACAATTTTTCGCCTTATCTGGCCACTCTATTAGGCACACAGTGTGCGCATTAAAGTACTCACGAAAGCCAGCCGATTCCCATTCCTCCTCGTCATTAAAACGGTATAAATCAAAATGGCATAATTGCACCGGGGTTTGATTGGCTAACGACACGGGATAGGTTTCAAGCAAGGTATAGGTCGGACTTTTAACTTTGCCGTTAAAGCCTAAGGCGCGCAATAAACTCCGGACCAATGTGGTCTTACCGGCACCCAGGTCACCTTGTAAATAGACCGTCATACTGGCTTGCAAAGCTGGCGCCAGCCATTGGCCTAAAGCCAAGGTCGCTGCCTCATCCGGCAAATCAAGTGTAAAATCAACGCTCATGACAGACCAACCTACATTGCTAGCGCTCGCCCAAGACATCAAACGCTGGGGCATGGCGCTGGGTTTTAATCAAATCGGCATTACCGATACGAATTTGCAGGAGGCGGAAGCGCATCATCAAGCTTGGATTGCTAAAGGATTTCATGGTGAAATGGATTATATGGCAAAACATGGCCTCAAGCGCACCCGCCCTGAAGAATTGGTGCCACGCACGCTAAGGGTCATTTCAGCTCGCCTGGATTACCTGCCGGCTAATGCGCTTGCCAGTGACGAGGTCCTTAACGATTCGTCCCGGGCGTTTATATCGCGCTACGCCTTGGCACGTGATTACCACAAAGTAATGCGAAAAAAACTGCAAAAACTGAGTGAAAAAATAGCGACCGCCTTGAAAGATTGCGAGCAAACCGACTTCAGTTACCGGGTGTTCACCGACAGCGCGCCGGTAATGGAAGTGGCTTTAGCAGAGAAAGCCGGCATGGGCTGGCGTGGCAAACACACTTTACTGATCAATAAAGACCACGGCTCCTGGTTTTTCTTAGGCGAGATTTACACCAACCTACCCTTACCCGTTGATGCGCCCGGCAGCAACCATTGCGGCACCTGCCAAAGCTGCATAGACGTGTGCCCAACCGGGGCCATCGTAGCGCCCTATCAAGTGGATGCCAGGCGCTGTATCTCCTACCTAACCATAGAGTTAAAAGGCAGCATCCCTTTGGAATTCAGACCCATGATAAGCAACCGGGTATACGGTTGCGATGACTGCCAATTGGCTTGCCCATGGAATAAATTTGCCGAAGTGAGCCACGAGCCGGATTTTGTCATCAAGCACGGCTTGGACGACATCGGCTTAGTGGACTGCTTTGCTTGGTCAGAAGCCGAATTTAACAGCAAATTAGCCGGCAGCGCGATATACCGCATAGGCTACCAACAATGGTTACGCAATATCGCCGTCGGCTTAGGAAACGCCAAAACCAGCCCAGAAATTATTGCAGCCTTGCACGCGCGGGCCAATGATGAATCGGCCTTATTGCGCGAGCATGTGCTGTGGGCGTTGGCGCAACATCGCCATTAACACGCTCAATCGTCGGTGCTAGAGCCGATTTTGTGCACGCTTAAATCGGCACCATCAAACTCTTCTTCCTGACTCAAGCGTATGCCTACTAGCATTTTTAATACACCGTAAACCAACGCGCCACCGACCAGGGCAATCAACACGCCCAAGCCTGTGCCTAATAGTTGCGACATGAAGCTGATGCCACCTAGGCCACCTAAGGCAGTCGTACCAAAAATACCGGCAGCTAGACCGCCCCAAGCACCACACAATCCGTGTAAAGGCCAAACACCCAATACGTCATCAATTTTTAAACGGTTTTGCGTTAAATTAAAAGCCCAAACAAACAAGGCGCCAGCCACAACACCGGTAGCCAATGCACCCAATGGATGCATCACGTCAGAACCAGCACAAACGGCAACCAGACCAGCCAATGGGCCGTTGTGGACAAAGCCTGGGTCATTTTTGCCAAGCACCAAGGCCGCCAAGGTACCGCCAACTAAAGCCATCAATGAGTTCACGGCCACCAAACCGGATATACCCTGTATGGCCTGCGCTGACATAACGTTAAAGCCAAACCAACCCACAGTCAGTATCCATGCGCCCAGCGCTAAAAACGGGATATTGGACGGCGGGTAGGCATGCAACCTGCCGTCTTTGCCATAACGGCCATTACGCGCACCCAATAACATGACGGCAGCCAGGGCAATCCAACCACCCATAGCATGCACCACTACCGAACCAGCAAAATCATGAAATTTGGCGCCATAGCTGGCATTCAACCAATCCTGAAAGCCGTAATGGTTGTTCCATGCGATGCCCTCAAAAAATGGGTAAACGAAACCCACCAAGGCAAAGGTCGCGGCCAATTGCGGATTAAATTTAGCGCGTTCCGCAATGCCGCCAGAAACAATGGCCGGAATGGCAGCGGCAAAAGTCAGCAAGAAAAAGAATTTCACTAAATCGTAGCCATTTTTCGCGGCCAATACCTCGGCCCCGCTAAAAAAGTTTAGGCCATACGCAATGCTGTAGCCTATAAAAAAATAAGCCACGGTGGACACCGAAAAATCCACCATGATTTTAACCAAGGCATTGACTTGGTTTTTCTTACGCACCGTACCCACCTCCAAAAAGGCAAATCCTGCATGCATAGCAAGCACCATAATGGCGCCCAATAAAACAAATAAGACATCGTTTGCTGAGATTAATGTTTCCATTTTTTCACTACTCCAAAATTTTCATGACGTATTTGTAAGCAAATAGCGCGCCAAAACTTAAGTAATTGTTTTTTCAATAACTATCTCATGATATCACCTTATTGAATGCACGAAATGAGTGCAAGGCACTTTTCATGGCACCATAACAGTGCTTACTAATGCTCTTTACAAGCCAAGCCGGCCACCACATACTGCGAAAACAATTCAAACATTGGTGCATAGACATGGAATTAATATTGATGCTGGTTTTGTTTCTGGCAGTTTGGTTTTGGCTAGACAGCATGGGCAAGCGCGAACGAGCCATACTGCTGGGCAGTGAATTAGCCGCGCGCTACAACCTACAACTGCTGGATGAAAGCGTGGCCTGCACCAAGCTAAGCCTGGGGCGAAACCGGCGTGGGCACGTGCAATTCAAACGCCGCTATGCATTTGATGTCAGCGCCCGTGGCGTAGACCGTTTGCATTGCGAATTGATTCTACTAGGCGATCAATTGCAAACCTGGCACATCCCACCCTATCAGCAATAACCATCCTCCCTTGGGAATGCGCTGAGGCAATGTTAAAATGCGCGCATGGAAAATAATCAAGATACCCTGCAGCGCTTCATATTTGAAAGCAGCCCGGTACGAGGCAATCTAGTTCACCTCGGCCTCACCTTGCAAATGGCTTTAAATAAGCAAAACTTGCCTAGCGGTTTACGGCAATCGTTGGGCGAATTGATGGCAGCCAGCGCCCTATTGGCGGCCACACTAAAAATGAATGGCAGCATGGTCTTGCAGATTCAAAGCAAAGGCACACTGAAACTGTTGGTGGTGGAATGCACCTCCGACGACGATGCGCCTCTTAGAATGCGCGCCACAGCAAAATGGTCTGGCGAGGTAAACGAGCAACAGCACGTGTTTGATCTCATCACACAAGGTCAATTCATCATCACACTGGATCCAAAAGACGGCAATCAAGCCTACCAGGGTATCGTGCCATTAGAAGGCGACAGTATCGCCACCGTATTGGAAAATTACATGCTGCGCTCGGAGCAAATCGATACGCGCATTTGGCTCTCTTGCGACGGCAATACAGCGGCTGGCATGCTGTTGCAAAAACTACCGGAAACCATGAACCAAACAACCGTGGAACATGACGCTGACATATGGAACCGTGTCGGCCATCTAGCCAACACCATGCAGGACGAAGAGCTGCTGCACTTACCAGCAGAAACCTTGCTGACGAGACTGTTTCATGAAGAGCAAGTGCGCCTGTTTGCTGCCAGCAATACGCAGTTTTTCTGCAGCTGCAGCCGCGATAGCGTGTCCAGCATGTTGCGCATGCTAGGCGACGAGGAGTTGCAGAGTATATTGGCCGAACAAGGCCAGATAGAAGTGAATTGCGATTTTTGCAACACCCATTACGCCTTTGACAAGGTGGATGCCACGGAACTGTTAAAGACGCCGGTGGCAGCACCTAGCCAGCCTAACGTTCATTAGTGGCTAAGCTGCTGCCGCCTGCGCTCAAATAAACACACTGCCGCGGCGGCGGCGGCATTAAGGGATTCTATTCGACCTCCCTGCCCTTGTGCCATGGGTATGGTCACCCGCTTACTGGCTGCTGCCATGGTGTCTTTACGTAGCCCCGCCCCCTCATTGCCAAACACAAAGGCGCAAGCGCCTCGCAAGTCTTGGCTGTACAAAGACTCGCCATTCATGGCGGTGGCATAGCTGTCACCGCTAAATCGTTC
>JBEDKJ010000099.1:0-8596 GCA_041172285.1 Pseudomonadota bacterium | reverse complement strand
GCGGTGATTTCTAGGCAATCGGGCAAGCTGGCTTTTTCTATTACCAAGGAATGGTAACGGGTAGCGGTATAAGGGTTAGGCAAACCGCTGAACACGCCGATATTGTGGTGGTAAATTAAGGAGGTTTTGCCGTGCATCAATTGCTTGGCGTGCACGATTTTCCCACCGAAAGCTTGGCCTATGCTTTGGTGGCCTAAGCAAACACCGAGCAATGGAATTTTGCCGGCAAATTCTTTGATTAAGGGCACGCTAATGCCGGCTTCATTAGGGGTGCAGGGGCCAGGTGAAACCACAATGTGGGTAGGCTTGAGGGCCGCCACTTTGGCTAAATCGATTTCATCGTTACGGTAAACTTGCACGTCTTGCCCCAACTCGCCTAAATACTGCACCAAGTTGTAGGTAAAGGAATCGTAATTATCTATCATCAATAACATTGTTTTTCACCGTTTTCTTTCATGATGGCCTCTAAGATTAAGCGCCGACCGGCCCTTAATTATCCAGCCCTGCTTGCACTAACTCGGCCGCACGCAACACCGCTTTGGCTTTGTTTTGCGTCTCTTCCCATTCGCTTTGTGGCACGGAGTCGGCCACGATGCCCGCCCCTGCTTGCACGTAGAGCATGTTGTTTTTAATCACGCCGGTGCGTATGGCAATCGCCACGTCCATGTCGCCGTTAAAACCCAGGTAACCGACGGCGCCCGCGTAAATACCGCGCTTGCTCGGTTCCAACTCATCGATGATTTCCATGGCGCGCACTTTAGGCGCGCCACTGACTGTGCCGGCTGGAAAGGTCGCTTTAATCACGTCTATGGCATCCATGCCGTCTTTCAGTTTGCCTTCCACGTTGCTGACGATGTGCATAACGTGCGAGTAGCGCTCTATCATCATGTTGTCGGTGACTTTGACGCTGCCGGTTTGTGCCACACGGCCCACGTCATTGCGACCTAAATCCATCAATTGCACGTGCTCGGCGCGCTCTTTTGGGTCGGCCAATAGCTCCTCGGCCAAAGCCAGGTCTTGTTCGCGGTTTTTACCACGCGGCCGGGTGCCGGCAATCGGCCTAGCCGTGACCGTGCCGTTTTCCAAACGCACTAAAATTTCTGGGGACGCGCCCACCACGTGGTGATCGCCCATGTCGTAATAAAACATATAAGGCGATGGATTTAAGCTGCGCAAGGCGCGGTATAAGGACAAAGGCGGGGCGGTGAATTTTTGCGCCATGCGCTGCGACAAGACCACCTGCATGATGTCGCCGTCCAAGATGTATTGTTGGGCACGTTTGACCGCGGCTTTAAAGTTGGCCTCACCAAATTCAGAGCTGGCCAGCGATTTTTCGGATGGCACCGCTTGCGGGATGGCCACGGTTTTGCGCAACATCACCAGCAATTCGCTGAGTCTGTCGTAGGCATTTTGGTAGGCATTGGGCTCGGCAGGATCGGCATAGACAATGAAATAGAGTTTGCCACTTAAATTGTCCACCACGGCAATTTCGGTGGATAAGGTGAGCAACACGTCCGGCACGTTAATCGCGTCGTCTTTTTGCACGCCAGCCAAACGCTTTTCTATGTAGCGCACGGTTTCGTAACCAAAGTAGCCGGCCAGGCCACCGGTAAAGCGCGGCAAGCCTGCATAAGGCGGGGTTTTAAAACGCGCTTGGTAACGTTTAACAAAATCCAATGGGTTGCTGTTGCTTTCCGACTCCACCACGCGGTCGCCTTGCCACACTTGCACGTCCATGCCGTGCGCCACGATGCGGGTTTTTGCCGGCAAGCCTATGATGGAGTAACGACCAAAGCGCTCGCCACCTTGCACCGATTCCAGCAAATACGAATAGGGTTGATTGGCCAATTTTAAATACAAGGACAAAGGCGTGTCTAAATCGGCAAAAGTCTCTAAGACCAACGGGATACGGTTATAGCCTTGGGCGGCCAGCTCGTTAAATTGCGTTACATTCAAAGTACTCAACATAAATTTCCTTACTATCAATGGGTGGGGTCAATGCGGCGTCCTGCGTTTTACGCAAGGCTAGCCTTGGGCTTTAAGCCCGCCACCATCGCCAACTGTGTCGTTTGTTGTGACCGATATTCATGTGAGTCTATAAAAAATAATTTAATGCAATAAAGTTAAGGCATCGCCCAACTGCGCGATGCTGGCATCGCTTTGCAATACCAGTCCGTGATTATAGCCATAAGGCACGGTAAATACATAGCAACCGGCCGCGCGCGCCGCCGTCACGTCGCTGATGGAGTCGCCTACCATCAAGGCCTGTTCAGGCGCCAGCCGAAATTGCTCGCACACGTGCAGCAGTTGCGCCGGATCGGGTTTCTTTTTGCTTAAGCTGTCGCCCGACACCACCACAGAAAAATAGCCATCTAGCTGACTCGCTTGCAACAAAGGCAGCGTAAAACTGGCTGGTTTATTGGTCACGCAGGCCAAGCGGTAACCGGCTTTTTGCATGGCCTCTAAGCCCGCCACCACGCCCGGGTAGGGCTGACTGTGGATAACATTGCCCGCATAAAATTTAAGGAACAAAGCCTGTGCTTCGGCCAACGCAGCCGCATCCGACACGTTCGCTGAGGGCCCCATTAAGCAGCGTTGAATCAGCATTTGTGCGCCTTCGCCGATATAGCCTTGTATCTGCATGGGATCCAAAGTCGGCCGTTGCATGGCCTGCAGCATTTGGTTGGCGGCAGCAGCAATTTCTGGCGCGGTGTGCAACAAAGTGCCATCTAGATCCAGCATGATGGCTTGCACGCTTATTTTTTGAGCCAGGCTAGCCAACGCTTTATCGAGTTAAGCTTGAATCGATTAAACCGTGGCCAAGGCCGCGCGCATTTCGCCCACAATGCTGTTGTAACGATTTTTGTCGCTGTCTTTGCCTTGCGTGAATATCGCGCTGCCTGCCACAAAGGTATCGGCACCGGCTTTAGCAATTTCCGCGATGTTTTGCGCATTGACGCCGCCGTCCACTTCCAACCAAATTTGACGGCCGGTTTTTTCGTAATAGGCGTCAATTTTGGCACGCGCTAAACGCAATTTGTTTAAGGTTTCTGGAATGAATTTTTGACCACCAAAACCCGGGTTAACGCTCATTAACAAGACCATGTCCACTTTGTCCATCACGTGATCCAAATAGCTCAATGAGGTGGCTGGGTTAAATACCAAACCGGATTTGCAACCCAAATCACGCACCATGGCCAAGCTGCGGTCTATGTGCTCGGACGCTTCTGGGTGAAACGTGATGATGTTGGCGCCGGCTTTGGCAAAGTCAGGGATAATGCGATCGACCGGTTTGACCATCAAATGCACATCGATGATGCCACCCACGCGGGCAGCGGTTTCGCGTATCGCTTCGCAAACCAATGGGCCTATGGTCAAGTTAGGCACGTAGTGATTGTCCATCACATCAAAATGCACTAAATCCGTACCGGAGGTGATGACGTCATCAATTTCTTGACCGAGTTTGGCAAAGTTTGCAGAAAGAATACTGGGGGCAATTCTAAAAGTTTTATCCATGACTAAAGTCCGTTTTCAAAAATATGGGTTAAATTTACTGCAACAAAAGCAGTATTTTAACCCTATTTCTGCCGTTTAAGATGATGCTTCTTGCTTAACATAAGCCAATCTAGCAAAATTACGCCTATGCAGTTATTTGTTATCGGCGTGAATCACACGACCGCCCCCATCCAAATCCGTGAAAATGTAGCGTTTAATAGCGAGCATTTGGCGGTCGCCCTGCGCGAACTGACGACGCACCATGCGGCTGAGGCCGCCATATTGTCCACCTGCAATCGCACCGAACTGTATTGCAGCGCTGACAACCCAGAAAAACCCTTGCGCTGGCTATCCGATTACCACCAATTGGCCTTAAGCGACCTGCAACCTTACGTCTACACCTTACCCGACGATGCGGCGGTCAAACACGCGTTTCGCGTGGCCTCCGGCCTAGACAGCATGGTCTTGGGCGAAGCGCAAATATTAGGGCAGTTCAAGCAGTCGGTAAAAATTGCCCAAGATGCCGGCACCTTAGGCAGCTTGCTGCATAAGCTGTTTCAGCGCACCTTTGAAGTGGCCAAAGAAGTGCGCACCGACACCGATTTAGGCGCCAGTTCCATCTCCATGGCTGCCGCCGCGGTGAAATTGGCGCAACGCATTTTTGGCGACATCCGCGAACAAAAAGTCTTGTTCATAGGCGCGGGGGAAATGATAGAGCTGTGTGCCGAGCACTTTGCCACGCAAAAACCCAAGAGCATGACGGTGGCCAATCGCACCCTAGAACGCGGGGCTGCCTTGGCGGAAAAAATCGGCGGCCAGGCCATCTACCTAAACGATTTGCCGGACTGCTTTGCCGAATTTGACATCGTCATAACCAGTACCGCCAGCCAATTGCCCATCGTCGGCTTGGGCATGGTGGAACGGGCCATTAAAGCGCGCCGCCACCGCCCTATCTTCATGGTGGATTTGGCCGTGCCGCGTGACATCGAGCCGGAAGTGGCGGACTTGGACGACGTGTTTTTATACACGGTGGACGACCTGGCGCAGGTGGTCAGCGACGGCATGATCAATCGCCAAGAAGCCGCACAAGATGCCGAATTAATCGTCACGGCCAGGGTAGCGCATTTCATGCAATGGCTGAAAAAACGCGATGCCGTGCCCACCATTAAAGCGCTGCGCGATCAAGCCGAACACACCCGCTTGGTCGAGCTGGAAAAAGCCATGAAATTAATGCAAAAAGGCGAGTCGCCAGAAAAAGTATTGGAAGCATTAAGCAATGCGCTGACGAATAAATTTTTGCACGCGCCCAGCCACGCACTCAACCAAACGCACGGCGAAGAACACGCCAAATTGGATTTGGCCATCAAACAGCTCTACCAAATTAAGCCTTAAGAAAAGAAGCCCATTATGAAACCCAGCATGATTAAAAAACTCGCCACCTTGAGCGACCGCTTGGAAGAACTGAACCGCCTGATGAGTTCAGAAGGGGCGACCAACAACATGGATAATTACCGCAAAATTACCCAAGAGCACGCCGAAATTACCCCCATCGTTGAGCAATACCGTTTGTTCGAGCAAACCGAAGCAGACATGAACGAAGCGCAAAAAATGCTTAGCGACCCGGACATGAAAGAGTTTGCGTTAGAAGAAATTGAAGCGGGCAAAGCCACCTTAGAAAAAATCGAAGCGGCCTTGCAAAAATTGCTGTTGCCCAAAGACCCGAACGACGACAAAAACCTCTTTTTAGAAATTCGCGCCGGTACCGGTGGCGACGAATCCGGCTTGTTTTGTGGCGACTTATACCGCATGTATTCGCGCTACGCCGAGCGGCAAAAATGGAAAGTGGAAATCATGTCGGCCAACGAATCCGAGGTCGGCGGCTACAAAGAAATCATCGTTAAAATCGAAGGCTACGGCGCTTACTCCAAACTGAAATTTGAATCGGGCGGCCACCGCGTGCAGCGCGTGCCGGACACCGAAACACAAGGGCGCATTCACACCTCGGCTTGCACGGTGGCGGTGTTGCCGGAAGCCGATGAAGTATCGGATGTGGTGATTAACCCGGCCGACATACGCATTGATACCTACCGTGCCAGCGGCGCCGGCGGCCAACACATTAACAAGACCGATTCGGCGGTGCGCATTACCCATGCACCGACCGGCATCGTCGTGGAATGCCAAGAAGGCCGCAGCCAACATGCCAACAAGGCGCAAGCCATGCAAGTTTTGGCGGCCCGCATCAAGGCCAAGCAAGTGGACGAGCAGCAAAGCAAAATCGCCTCCGAACGCAAAAGTTTGATCGGCTCCGGTGATCGCTCTGAGCGCATCCGTACCTATAACTACCCGCAAGGCCGCATCACCGATCACCGCATCAATTTAACCTTGTACAAAATCGATGCCATCACCGAAGGCGACATGGATGAACTCATCGGCGCTTTATCGGCCGAGCACCAAGCCGACTTGCTTGCTAGCCTAGGTGAAGACAATTAAGTTTGAGCGACGCCTGCAGCAGCATTGAGCAAGCCTTACAAAGGGCGGCAGCCAAACTCAACAGCGCGGACGGCGCCATGGAAGCGCGACTGTTATTGCAACAGGTATTGGGCGTGAACCGCGCATGGCTTATAGCCCACGCAAACGATGCCCTGCAGACCAATAGGGACGGGGAGTTTCAAGCACTCTTAACACGCCGTTTAGCCGGCGAACCAATCGCTTACCTGATGCAGCAGCGCGAATTTTACGGTTTAACGCTGCGTGTCAGCCCCGCCACGCTCATCCCCAGAGCGGACAGCGAAACCTTGGTCGATGCCGCCTTAGAAAAAATACCCCATCCCACTACTAAACCTATCACGGTGCTGGATTTAGGCACCGGCAGCGGCGCCATTGCCTTGGCCATTGCGCACAATCGGCCGCAGGCCAAGGTGCTGGCGGTGGATGCCTCAGACGCCGCCTTGACGGTGGCGCAACACAATGCCAGCCAGTTAAAGCTCAGTAACGTGCAGTTTGCC
The DNA here is from genome assembly GCA_041172285.1 of Pseudomonadota bacterium. Lineage (GTDB taxonomy): Bacteria > Pseudomonadota > Gammaproteobacteria > Burkholderiales > Methylophilaceae > Methylotenera. The sequence continues at coordinate 2,096 of JBEDKJ010000099.1, read as the reverse complement.
TTAAGCGATTGGTACGCCAACTTGGCCAAGCAGCGCTTCGATGTGATCGTCAGCAACCCGCCCTACATAGCTAAAAATGACCCGCACTTAAGCCAAGGTGACTTGCGTTTTGAACCCTTAAGTGCGCTGGCGGCCGGGGTAGACGGCTTAGACGACATCCGGCAAATTACACAGCAGGGCTTAATCCACCTTATGCCGCAAGGTTGGCTGATGCTAGAACACGGCTACGATCAGGGCGCCGCGGTGAGGGAGTTAATGGCAGAAGCCGGCTTGGTGGAAATTACCAGCAAGCAAGATTTGGGCGGCAACGACCGCGTTACCTTGGGCAAAAACCCACTGATAGTCAGCCAGCATTGGGCTTAGCGTCGGAAATTCCATCTATTTTTTATTAAACTGCGCTTCGTGCGAGCCGGTTAGTAGCTAGAGCGTATGAAGATGTCGCCATCCGGTTTGAGGTCAAAGGCGATGCAGATGCGCTCTTCGTTTGAGTTGAACGGAATGGTGCGGTGGAACAAAGACGAGGGGAAGAGCACGATGTCGCCGACTTTGGGGCTGGCGATGCCAACTGGAAAGTTCGTGTGTTTTTGTGGGTAATTGTCGCCGTGTAGGCCGTATTCAAAGCAGCCTTCGAGCGGGTCTTTTCTGTCGGTGGGCAACACTAAATACACCGCACCGCTTATCCATCCTACTTCATGCATGTGTCTTTCGAGGTAGCCACCGCGGCGCAACCTCACGTACCAAGAGCTGGTGAATTCCAATTCTTTTGGAAAGGATTTGATCAATTCGCAATCGGCGCCAGAAAATTGGTTTTTGTAGTTTAAAAACTCTTGTCTGACAATCTCACCCAGTTTTCTAAAGGACGCTTCTGGCCGTTTGAATAAATTGCCGGCCGATTGTTTGCCGTTGATGATCATGCCTTGCGCACGCACTTCGATGGCGGTGTTGTCGATGTCATTAAGCAAGTCTTTTAGGAAAGAGCTATCAGGCTTAGCGAGTTCTTCTATGCTTTTTTGGTAAACGAAATCGAAGCCGTTTTTACAAAAGTTATACGGATTGTCCACCGCAAAATTGGTCGCATAGTGGCTGGATAAAGTGGCCAGCAGCGGCGAATTGTGTTTTTTTTGGGTGCGAACAAGGGCATCCAATTTTGTTTTAAATTCGTCAAAATGCTCGGCTTTGTAGGTGCAATACAAAGCGCGCTCTTGCCAGTCGTCCAGTTGTGATTTTTCAAAATGACTCACGGCTTCATCAAAGCGACCGGCTAAGTATAAGAATTCACCCATGTTGTAATTGGCACCCGGGTGATTGGGGTTGAGTTGCAAGGCATCCAAATAGCTTTTGATGGCGTCTTCCATGTTGCCTTGGTCGCGTAAGCATTCGCCCAAGTAGTTATGCGCATCGGTGTAATTGGGGAAAAGCGCTATGGCGCGCTTGAAATGCGAAATCGCATCGTCTAATTTGCCTTCGTCGCGCAAGGCCGTGCCCAAATTAAAATGCCCTCTGGCATCTTCATTAATGCTTAATGCTTTTCGGTAATGGGCAATGGCGTCAGCCAATTGGCCTTGTTTTTGTAAGAGCGTGCCTAAGTTGGCGTAGGCTTCAAAGAATTGCGGTTGCAGGGCTATGGTTTGCCGATAATGGCTTTCAGCCTCGGCCAATTCGCCCTGGTTGCTTAAGGCGATGGCCAAGTTAAAGTGCAGCTCCGGGCTGCTAGGCTGAATGGACAAGGCTTTTTTATAACTCACGACGGCATCGGCGTATTGCATTAAGCCATCTTGGGCGATGCCCAGGAGGTGATGCAGGATAAAAGCATGCGGGTAGCGTGGCAGGAGTTTTTTTGCGCCGGCCACGGTTTGTTCGAGTTGGCCTGCATTAAGCAGCGCCAGCAGTGGATTGATTTCCATTTGGCTGGGTTGCGCTTGCGTAGGGGTCGATTGTTTGGCCATGTTAATTGTCGTTAAAGGGGCTTTAGTTACGCTTATTCTAAAATAAAACTAGTTGTCGCGCATTTGTAATCGCGTGGCCAATTGGCGCAAAAATTTCATGGCCACTTTGGGTTCGTCTAATAGCAGCGTTTCTATGTTTTCTGGGTAGAT
>JBEDKJ010000098.1:0-2592 GCA_041172285.1 Pseudomonadota bacterium | reverse complement strand
CTACACTATCGATTTGAAGCGCGTGATTATGCGTAAATTGGTGATGGGTGTGGCTGATGCCACCATGAGTTTAGATGGCCGTGAAATATACGCGGCCAGTGATTTGCGTGTGGGATTGTTTACCAGGACGGATAATTTTTAATTCACCTGTTCAATAATAAAAAAAGAGTTTAAGGGAGCGCGAGATGCGTCGTGTCGTAGTTACGGGGATGGGGATTGTTTCTAGTTTAGGAAACAATCAATCGGAAGTTTTAGATAGCCTGAAAAATGGTAAATCTGGCATCACTTTTCAACAAGAGTATGCAGACAATGGCCTGCGCTCTAACGTCGCAGGCTCAATCAAAAACCTCAATTTAGACGAATTGATCGATCGCAAATTATTGCGCTTTATGGCCAAAGGGCATGCCTATGCATGGTTGGCCATGCAGGAAGCGATTGCCGATGCCAATCTGCCTGAAGACTTGGTCTCCAACGTCCGTACCGGTTTAATCGTTGGCGCGGGCGGCACCTCCACTGAAAGCATGCTGGAAGCCACCGACACCTTGCGTGAAAAAGGCATACGTCGCGTGGGGCCTTACATGGTCACTAAAACCATGTCTAGCGGCATAGCCGCATGCTTGGCCACCGGCGCTAAAATCAAAGGCGTGAATTACGGCATCAGTTCAGCCTGTTCCACCAGTGCGCATTGCATAGGTGCCGGTGTTGAGCAAATACAATTGGGTAAACAGGACATCGTGTTTGCCGGTGGCGGTGAGGAAGAGCATTGGACCATGTCTTTCTTATTTGATGCCATGGGCGCATTGAGCAGCAAGTATAACGAAACCCCGGATAAAGCCTCGCGCACTTACGATGCGAATCGTGATGGTTTTGTTATTTCAGGTGGCGGCGGCATATTGGTGCTGGAAGAGTACGAGCATGCGAAAGCCCGTGGTGCCCGTATCATTGCCGAAGTGGTCGGTTACGGCGCCACATCGGACGGTTACGACATGGTGGCGCCCAGTGGCGAAGGCGCGGTGCGTTGCATGCGCCAAGCCTTACAGGGCGTGGACAGTAAAATCGACTACATCAATACCCACGGTACCAGTACGCCGGTGGGCGACACCAAAGAATTGGAAGCAATACGCGAAGTGTTCGGTGCCAATGGCTTAAATCAACAACCGGCCATTGCTTCAACAAAATCCTTGTCTGGCCATGCGCTTGGCGCAGCTGGTGTCAATGAGGCAATTTACACCTTGCTAATGATGCAACACAACTTTATTGCGGCATCGGCCAACATAGAGACGCTGGACCCGGCGGCCGAGGGATTGAACATTGTGCGCAGCCGCCTAGACAACGTCAAAATAGAGACGGCTTTGTCCAATAGCTTTGGTTTCGGCGGCACCAACGCCACGCTGACCTTATCCACTAAAAATCTCTAGTCAAGCGCAAGCTTAAGTTGCGATGAGGCGTTGTTACGCTGTTATTTTGTTAGCCGCCAGTTTGCTGGTGGCCTGCGTTAGTTTTCCAGAGCGCACTTATCGGCTCAGTCCAGAGCAAGTTCAGAGAAAAATACACGAGCGCTTCACCGCGCCCATTCCCCTGCTCAAAGTCTTTCAAGTTTACTTGCTCAATCCTGTGGTTAAGTTTGAGCAAAAAAGCGCTCGCATGGAGACCCGTTTTGATGTGAAGCTCAGCCATACACCAAGCGGTAAGGCTTACAGCGGTAAGGTTATGGTCTCGGGCGAGTTGCAATTTGACGCCGCGACCAATGCCATTATCTTAAATGAGGTGGAAGTCGATCAGCTTAGTTTGGATGGAGAGAAGACTAGCCACATGGAATTTGCCAACGTGGTGGCGCAAAGCTTGGCAGCGGAAAAATTAAACGGCATCAGTCTGTATGCCTTCAAGCCACAAGATTTGAAATTTGGCAACGACTACTACCAAGTCAAAGCCATGCAAATTACCGATCGCGGCTTACAGATCACATTTAGCCGCATTAACCAGCCATAATGAGTCGTTTTAGACTATCAAGGCGGCCATGACTTGCCGGCCCTCGCTCATCAAAATATTATAGGTACGGCAAGCGGCGGCTGTGCTCATGCATTCTATGGCGATGCCTTTTTCTGCTAGGGCGAAGTAAGGGGGCCCCATCAAAAAATGCTGCTTTTCGCCTGTGCCCAAAAGCAAGACTTCGATTTTATGGCTGCGGTGCAATTCGATCAGCTTAGCGACTTGGCTAAGCCCAATATCCGTGCAATTTTTGACGTCCCAATCGTGCAAACACAGTTCTGGCATGACGATAAGACTGTGGCCAAAACGCTGCTTATTGATTTCGATGTAAGCCTCGCTGTAGGCGGTAATTAAATTTAAGTTTTCCTGCGTGTTTAGGTGCAATTTCATGGGCGTGGCTGATCTCGATTAGTGCCGGTCTTTACGGGCTTACATTGAACCAAACGGCCATTCTAATGTAAACTAACGGCTTTAACTATTGCGCTTTATTAATTAAAAATTAATAAGCTGGCCTGGCATCATGCAAGCATCCAATCATAAAAAATTAGAAAAATCCAATAAGCTGGCCAACGTCTGTTACGACATACGCGGCCCGGTGTTGCA
>JBEDKJ010000097.1:0-3017 GCA_041172285.1 Pseudomonadota bacterium | reverse complement strand
GATCGTGAAATAGACCAAGGAGCACAAGAGGTGCACGGTATCTCCTTGGAATTTTTGCAGGACAAGCCGCGCTTTCCTGACATCGTAAATGAGTTGCTGGATTTCATTGCCGATGCCGAGCTGATTATGCATAACGCACCCTTTGACGTGGGCTTTTTAAACTGCGAGCTGGGTTTAATTGAGCAAAAGCCTTTAGAGAGCATCGTCGCTAAGGTGACCGATACGCTTAAAATAGCCAAAGAAATGCGCCCAGGTCAGCGGAATAGCTTGGATGCTTTGTGTCGGCATTTTGGCATAGACAACTCCAAACGTACCTTGCACGGCGCCTTGTTGGATGCGGAGTTGTTGGCCGAAGTGTACATGGCCATGACGCGCGGGCAAGACAGCCTGATGATCAGCGTGGACCAGCCTCAAACATCGCTTGCGGTGGAACCGAAGGCTCAGTTTAATCAGGCGGGCATTGTTAAATTAGCCAATGCTGCTGAGCTAGACTCGCATGCGGCTTACCTGGCAGCATTGGATAAATCCGGGGATTGCTTATGGGCCGCTTTGGAATCAACAACCATTTAAAACAAGAGAGTAATCGGCATGAATAAAACAATTTTGGTAACCGGTGGGGCAGGCTTTATTGGCGCTAATTTCGTGCTGGAGTGGTTGCGCTTGGGATTAGGCCGTGTGGTGAATTTGGACAAATTGACGTATGCCGGGAATTTGGAAAACTTAACAGCGGTGCAACATAATCCGCAGCATGTTTTCGTGCATGGCGACATAGGGGATCAGGCACTGCTGAGTAAATTATTGCATGAGTATCAACCTACTGCCATCGTAAATTTTGCCGCCGAAAGCCATGTTGATAGGTCGATACACGGCCCTGAAGATTTCATTCAAACCAATGTGCTGGGCACCTTTCATTTATTGGAAACCGTGCGGGCTTATTGGACACAATTGAGCGCAGCAGACCGTCAGGCTTGGCGTTTTTTGCATGTCTCCACGGATGAGGTATACGGCTCTTTAACGCCCGATGCTGCCGCTTTTACTGAGCAGCATGCCTATGCTCCGAATAGCCCTTATTCCGCCTCCAAGGCGGCATCCGATCACCTAGTCCGCGCTTACCATCACACCTATGGCTTGCCTACGCTCACGACCAATTGTTCCAATAATTACGGGCCACACCATTTCCCAGAAAAATTAATTCCTTTGGTGATACACAATGCTTTAACTGGGAAAGCCTTGCCCATATACGGTAGCGGTCTACAGATACGCGATTGGCTTTATGTAACCGATCACTGTGCAGCAATACGTAGGGTCTTAGAGGCTGGTAAAGTAGGTGAGGTATACAACGTTGGCGGTTGGAATGAGATGGCCAATATAGACGTGGTCAAAACCTTGTGCCGTATATTGGATGCAAAAAAACCGCGATCGGATGGCAAATCGTATGCCGAGCAAATTAGCTTTGTGGAGGACAGGTTGGGTCACGATCAACGCTACGCCATTGATGCCAGCAAGTTGCACCAAGAGCTAGGCTGGAAGCCGGCAGAAAGTTTTGATACGGGTATAGAAAAAACGGTAGACTGGTATTTGGCAAACCAGGCCTGGGTGAACAACGTCACCAGTGGCGATTACCGACATTGGGTAGCCAAGCATTACGCCGAGCGCGGTGAAGAGCTAGCCTAACGCATCGGCCCAATTGTTGGGCGTTTCGTACAAGCGCACTTTTTCTAATTTTAAGTGCGTGCCATAGCTGTCTAAGTAGCGATTCTTTAGAATATTAAATGCCTCATTGGCCATGTTTTCAGCCGTTGGCACGGTAGGGAACACAACGGTTTTATGGTTAGGCAGGCCGTTTAAAAAATTAAGCACTTCGGTATCGTCTTGGTAGACCAGGAAAGCATGATCCCAAACATCCACCACGGCAGATTTGGCAATTGCTTTTACCTCTGAAAAATCCATCACCATGCCGTTTTCTGATGCTCCGGCTTGACTGATGATGTCGCCAGATAAGGTTATTTCAATGGCATAGCGGTGCCCATGCAAATTTTTACATTGGCTTTTATGGCTGGGAATGCGGTGGCCGGCATCGAATTCTAGGCGGGTGGTAATTTGCATGATCTGCTACTTGAAAAAAGAATGGTCCGATTATACGCCATCCGCAGGCATTTTTTTAGTCTGCGACCAAGCCGGCTTAATGCTCGATTTCAGCACGCAATAACTGGTAAATGGCCAATCTATCTGGGCTGATTTTGCCTTCCAGCATAGCCTGTTTAATCGCGCAGTCTGGTTCTTGCGTGTGTTTGCAGTTGCTAAATCGGCACAAACCTAAATGAGGCCTAAATTCAATAAACGCGTGTTCTAATTCGTCCGTGCTGAGGTGGTGTAAGCCAAACTCTTGTAAGCCAGGCGAATCTATCAGTTGGCTTTGCGCGTCCAAATGGTATAAATGAGCGGCGGTGGTGGTGTGTTTGCCGCTGTCTAGGCTCATGCTGACTTCCCGAGTGCGCACCGCTTCTTCCGGTAACAAGGCGTTAATCATGGTGGATTTACCCATGCCGGATTGGCCTACTAAAATGCTGGCTTCACCCTGTAAATAGGGCCTTAAGCTGGAAATGTCCTCTTTGGCTGACAGTGTCAGCACCCGATAACCTAAGGCGCTGTACAAGCCAAGTTTTTGCTTTGCTTGCGAGCTGTCGTCCAAGTCACATTTATTAAGCACTATGAGCGCTTTAATATGCGCCGCTTCGGCCGCAATCAAGCAGCGGTTTAACAAGGCTTCGTAAAAGCTAGGCTGCGTGGCTAACACAATAATGATTTGCGTTACGTTGGCCGCCAGCATTTTGCTTTTGTAGGCATTGCTGCGGTACAGCAAGGTTTGGCGCGGCAGGGTGCTATCGATCACCCCTTCGTGCTTGTCGGTGAGTTGCAGATTAACCCTGTCGCCACAGGCTAGATCGGTTTTTTTGCCTCGGGTCACGCAACTGATGCGTTTTTTATCTGGCAATTCAATTTGGTAGCGTTTGCCG
>JBEDKJ010000096.1:0-3736 GCA_041172285.1 Pseudomonadota bacterium | reverse complement strand
TGCTGGAGTTTTGGCAGGTGTTTGATTTGGCCGACGGCATTCCTAAGTTGGTGGTGTGCTTCCTCGCGATATTAGAATTGGCCCGCGAAGGCTTGTTGCGCATCACCCAGCAATCGGCGTTTTCACCCATCTATTTGCAAATCAATCGCCATGACGACTAAGTTGCCAGCCAGCATTGCCGATTTAAAACAAGTGCTGGAAGCGGCCTTGTTAACCGCCAATCAGCCTTTATCATTGGATGACATGACGCGCTTGTTTGTTGAGCGAGTGGAGCGCACCAGTTTGCGAATGTTGCTGGATGAGTTAAAGCAGGACTGGGCATCGCGCAGCATGGAGTTGGTGCAAGTGGCGACCGGTTACCGCTTTCAAGCGCGTGCAGAATTTGCGCCTTTTTTAGCCAGATTAAACCCCGAGCGGCAGCTTAAATACTCGCGTGCAGTGATGGAGACGCTGGCCATCATTGCTTACCGTCAACCGGTGACGCGCGGCGACATCGAGCAGATACGCGGCGTGACCATGAACCCGACTATCATGCGTCAATTGCAAGAACGCGATTGGATAGACGTGGTGGGTCAGCGCGACGTACCTGGGCGACCTTCTTTGTATGCCACTACCAAACATTTCTTGGATGATTTCAATATCGTGTCTTTGACCGAATTGCCTGCTATGGCTGATTTTGCCCAGCAGGAAATCGCCTTTCCTGCCGACGATTAAGTGTTTATCAAGACCTAGTCCAGTTTAAACTCGGGATTGCGCCTGTTCTGCGGTAAAATGCCCACTTATTCTGATTAGTTTATTCCTATGGCACGTCCTTTTAAAACCCAACGCGATCCGCAAGCCGCGCCCCGCCGGCCAAAAACCAATTTTACCAAGTTGGCGCAGGACGAAAACGCGCCACCTGAACCCACCCAGCGCTTGCATAAACTATTGGCCCTAGCTGGCTTGGGTTCGCGTCGCGACATGGAAGCCTTAATTGCCAGCGGACGCGTGACCGTCAACGGCGCACCCGCCGTCACCGGTCAAGGCGTAACGCAGTTTGACGTGGTGCGCTTGGACAGCCGTCCTTTGCGCTTGCCCTTTGTCGCCGAATTGCCACAAGTATTGATCTACCACAAACCCGAAGGCGAAATCGTCAGTCAGGATGACCCGGAAGGCCGCGCCAGCGTGTTTGATAAATTGCCTAAAGTGAAAAACGGCAAATGGATAGCCATAGGCCGATTGGACATGAACACCAGCGGCTTGTTGATATTTACTACCTCGGGTGAATTGGCCAACCGCTTTATGCACCCGCGTTACGAGGTGGAGCGGGAATACGCCGTGCGTATCTTTGGTGAATTGACCGAAGGCCAAATGGCACAATTAAAAGAAGGCATAGAGTTAGAAGACGGCCCGGCCAACTTTGACAGCATTACCGCGCAAGGCGGCGAGGGCGCCAACCATTGGTATCAAGTGGTGTTGCGTGAGGGCCGTAACCGTGAGGTGAGGCGCTTGTTTGAAGCATTTCAGTTACCGGTCAGTCGCTTGATGCGCGTGCGTTTTGGCCCGGTTAATCTGCCGCCACGCGTGAAGCGCGGGACCATGCTCAAGTTAGAGCAAAAAGAAGTAGTGGGATTGTTGGAGTGGGCCGATTTGCCGGTGCCCAGCGCGCCCTTGCGTCAACTCACCCAGCGCGAAAAATTAAAAGCCACGGCAGTGTTTGTGCCTAAAGTTCGTAAGCAACGGGTCAGTGCCTTGGATAGGCCGCCACGCGATCCGTCTAGCCCTGATAAACCGTATCGGGCAAAATCGGATGCGGCTAAAAAGCCTACGCCCAGAAAAACCGGTCCACGCCGTGTGCGTCAGTCCAGTGATTTGGCCGCACCAACTATGCAAAAGAAAAGCGATCGCAACCGCGGCCGCGGCTAAGCGATTCGCTACTTTACACTTTAGCCAAGCGCCACAATGAGGTTAGTTCGGCCTTGCGGGCTTGGTGCAACGGGTCGCTGGCATCCAGCACTTTGTTATGGCGCGCTTTGGTGTCTATTTTCTCTAGCACTTTTAAGCCAGCATCACTGATCCAGCCTAGCAATTCCTCTCGGCTTCTTAACCCCAATTGTTCGGCAAAGTCGGACAAGATTAACCAGCCTTCACCTTGCTCACTCAAATGCGCGCTCAAGCCATTCAAATAGCCTTTTAGCATCTTACTTTTTTCATCGTAAATGGCCGACTCCAAGGCTGAGCTGGGGTGCGCGGGCAACCAAGGTGGGTTGCAGACTATCAAATCGGCCTGACCGTATTCGTCTTTCGGATACAGGTCGGCTTCCACCAGCGTCACGTTAGGTTTTAGGCCAAGGCTAGTCACGTTTTGTAATGCACAATCCAATGCGCGGTGCGAGTTGTCGGTGGCGACGATTTTAGTCACGCCGCGGTTAGCCAATATGGCCGCCAACACGCCCGTGCCGGTGCCTATGTCAAAAGCCAAACGGCAAGGGATAGGCAAAGGAGCCACGTCCACTAAATCCAAATACTCGCCACGTATCGGTGAGAACACGCCGTAGCTAGGGTGGATTTTATTGTTGATGACGCTGATGTCGACACCGTTTTTATGCCACTCGTAGGCCCCAACTAAGCCTAGTATCTCACGCAAGGACACCACCATGGAGCCATGGCTGGTGCCGTAGGCGTGCTCGCAAGCGGCTTTCACATCCGGTGCGCGGCGCAGGTGGATGTTGTACCCGACACTTAATTCGATAACCAGCATGCCTAGGATGCGCGCTTTTTGCGATTGCGCCTGCCTGTGTAAATGAAACGATTGCAACAGCGTTTCACCGGTTTTTTTTGGTTTTTTGCGTGGCCTGTCTATGCGGCGTGATAAGGCTTGCAACAGCAGTTTGGCATTTTGAAAATCGCCACGCCAGAGCAGTGCGGTGCCCTCGCAGGCGAGCTTATATGCATCGTCTGCTTTAATGGTGTCGTCAGCCAATTGTATTTTTTTGGGGACCGGCGCTGCATTTTCTGAGTGCCATACACTGGTTTTGGTTTTGCCGGCTTCTTGCCAGCTAATGTTATTGGGGGTGTTCAAAATGGACGGCCTGCTGTGTGGATAAGGTTAGGCTGACATGCAGCCAAGAGGACTAACGGCAGTCCATGGTCATGATTAAGAAAGCTGTTCTTTGGTCAGCAAGAAAACAAATTCGGTACCGGACGACACTTCCAGCCAATTGAACACCAAATTGGGGTAGGCGGCTTCTAATGCGTCGCGGTTGTAGCCAATTTCGACTATCAGTATGCCGCCATCATTCAAGTGCTTTGCGGCTTCAGCCAGTAGGGTGTGGGTGTGGTCCAGGCCGTCATTGCCGCTGCCCAATGCTAGCTGCGGTTCATTTTGATACTCTGGCGGTAATATGGCCATGGACTCAGCATTCACGTAGGGTGGGTTGCTGATGATTAAGTCGTATTTTTTGCCTTTTAAGGCGCTGAACATGTCGGATTGGATAGCGCTGATTTGATCATGCAAGCCGTAATTAGCAATGTTGATGTTGGCCACGTCTATGGCATCTTTAGAAATATCGACTACATCGATTGCGGCATTCGGGAAGCTGTTCGCCAACAGGATGCCTAGGCAGCCGCTACCCGTGCAAATGTCGGCCGCGCTTTCCACCATTTCAGGAAATTCTATCCAAGGGCTTAAGTCATTGTTGAGTAATTCCGCAATGAATGAGCGCGGCACTAGCACACGCTCGTCCACGTAAAATTT
>JBEDKJ010000095.1:0-21959 GCA_041172285.1 Pseudomonadota bacterium | reverse complement strand
ATATATATATAAATAATAACAATAATAATGGTGCGTTATTTTGTGGATAACGGTTTATTTTTTAAATAAATCAATAATTTAATTAAATTAAAAGCACCTTAGTTTAAGCATATTCTACTGTGGGCAATTTGTTGATAAAAATTTAGTCAATTCGAATTAGTGTCTTTATCCGCAATTCACCCACAATTAATTCATAGTCTACCAAGTCGCTAATCTCGAATTACTTGGATTAAAAAACCAATGTCACGCGTAATAGACGGATCATTTTTTCTTAATAAATCAATCTCATCGCATGCATGCATAACCGTTGTGTGGTGACGACCACCAAATGCCTCACCAATTTCTGGAAAGCTGTGATTAGTCAGTTCGCGTGATAAGGCCATGGCTATCTGCCTGGGCCGGGCAAAATTACGCGTACGTTTCTTACTGTACATTTCAGCCACTTTTATTTTGTAGTAATCGGCCACGGTTTTTTGGATATTTTCCATGGTCACTTGCCTGCCTCTGACCGCTATTAAATCACGAAGTGCATCTTTTGCTAAATGCACGTCTATCACATGGCCGGTAAATTTTGCCATGGCAATAATACGATTTAGCGCACCCTCTAATTCTCTAACACTGGAGCGTATTTGTTTAGCAATAAAAAAGGCCACTTCTTCTGGTAAGTTTAAATTAACCGCTTCAGCTTTTTTTAACAAAATGGCCACGCGCATTTCCAATTCCGGTGGTTCGACTGCTACGGTTAAACCCCAACTAAAGCGGGTTCTTAGACGCTCATCGACATCCATGATTTCTTTGGGATACGTATCGCAGGTGATAATAATTTGCTTTTTTGCCTCAATTAAGGAATTGAACGCATAGAAGAACTCCTCTTGCGTCCGGGTTTTCTTAGCAAAAAATTGGATGTCGTCAATTAACAGCAAATCCAATGAATGGTATTGCCGTTTAAAATCGTCAAATGCTTTGTTTTCGTAGGCTTTAACCACATCACTGACGTAGCGCTCTGCGTGCAGGTAACGAATCTTGGCATCCGGTTTGTGTTTTTTTAATTCATTGCCTATGGCTTGCAGTAGATGCGTTTTTCCTAAACCCACGCCCCCGTAGATAAACAATGGGTTGTAAGCAGCACCAGGGTTTTCTGCTACCTGCATGGCGGCGGCACGTGCTAACTGATTGGCTCGACCGGTTACGTAGTTGTCAAAATTAAACGCACTGTTTAAACCTGAAACAACTTTAGTGGCTTCCACGGTTTTTTTGCCAGCGGGTTTGGCATCTAATGGATGCTTAGCCATCTTGGTTAGCTCAGTTTGAATTTTGTCGCTTAGTTTTTCACTTGCTTTGTCTGCCTGTTCCGCTTCGATGTTTGCAATAACAAAATCAATTTGTATGTCATTTAATTGCAACTCACGTGCAAACTGTTCAATCTTTTTATTAAACCGATCTTTTACCCACTGTAAAACAAAGCGATTTGGCGCAACCAATCTCAGAGCATTGCCATTGACTTCGGCAACAAGCGGTTTAATCCAAGTGTTGTATTGTTGCTTAGACAACTCTTGTTCAAAACGGCTTAGACAGGTAGACCAGAAATTTTCCATCTTCTATTGTTTTTACTTTCTTTTTTTAATGGGCAGATGTATCTAAGGGGTTGTTTTATTTTAAAAATTTATGGCATATAAGCTGAGCAATTTTTTACTTATTTTTATTCAGCACTGGCTGGCATTTTAGCCTGTTTAGCTAAACTTATCCACAGGCATTTACTTACAAGGCAAAACTAAATAAACGTTGACAAAATAGATGCTTATCGTGTCTAATAGCGCCCTTTATAGCTATTTGCTTGTTGGAGTAACACATGAAACGTACATATCAACCATCTAAAACACGTCGTGCAACCACTCACGGTTTCCTAGTTCGCATGGCCACCAAAGGCGGCCGCGCTGTTATCGCACGTCGTCGCGCTAAAGGTCGCAAACGTTTAGGCCTGTAATTTTTAGTCCGCTACGGACTGATTTTACAGCGCACATTATCCTGATAAATTTAAATTCTATAATTTTAGGTAATGATGCCAAGCTACAGGCTCTTTAAAGAAGCCAAATTGATTAAAACGGATGAATTTTCATCCGTTTTTAATTTCCGCAAACGTATTGCAACAGAATACTTAGCCCTGCATTATCAAGCCAACCAACTTAACAGGCCTCGCTTAGGTCTGGTGGTGGGTAAGAAAACGGCTAAATTGGCCGTCAGCAGAAATTACATGCGGCGTGTCTTGCGCGAACTTTTTCGTTTGCAACAGCATGAAATTTCTGCTGCCGATATTATTTTACGAGTGCAAAAGAAGTTCGATAAACGCGATTTTCAGTTAATTAAACTGCAGTTCAATGGGCTAGTGGTAAAATTAAACCAACGCTTAGCACGAGCGGAAATAAACCAAGATAAAGGCCATGAGGCGTAGCAATCACCAGCAATGAAAATTATGGCGCAACTATTAATCTGGGTAATACGAGGCTATCAAATATTGCTAAGCCCATTTTTTGGTCAGCAATGTCGTTTTTACCCTACTTGCTCAGCGTACGCTACGCAAGCCATAAATAGGCACGGTGCCATCAAGGGCAGTTATTATGCCTTACGCCGTATACTACGATGTCACCCGTGGCACGTTGGTGGCCACGATCCCATACCTTAATCCGTATTAGCCAAGACCCTTACTAACATTTTATTAAAGATAACTTAAAAATCATGGATACCAGACGTTTAGTTTTATTTGTCATTTTTTCAATGTCGATTTTAATGCTTTGGGATGCATGGCAACGCCAACAAGCCCCGGACGCGGTTGTGCAACAAGGGACCGTGCAAAACACCCCCTTAGCTCAGGCAAAGCAAGTCGCTAGCCCATCCATCGACCCCATGGCCGGCGATTACATGCTGCAACAGGCTCAAAGAATAAGGGTGAAAACCGATCTTTATCAGGCTGAAATTGAAACCACCGGTGGGGATTTACGCAAATTAGAATTGCTTAAGCACCGCGCGGCGGACAACGATAAAAGTAATTTTGTGCTGTTGGACGATGCCGCACAACCCATGACTTACGTAGCGCAATCGGGGTTATTGGGCAGTGATTTACCCACTCATCATGACTTGTTTAGCAGCACTGCCAACAGTTATGAGCTACAGGAAGGCCAAGATAAATTAGAAGTGCGTTTAAGTTGGGCGAGCAATGGCGTCAACGTCGATAAAATTTATACCTTCTATCGAAATAAGTACGCCATAGACGTGAATTACGAAATTCATAACAACACGGCAGCGCCGATCGCCCCTACGGTTTACTATCAAATCGTGCACGACAATGAATCCAACCAAGGTTCGGCTTTAATGCCTACCTTTACTGGCGGTTCGTATTACACCGATGCCACAAAATTTAAGAAATTATCATTTAAAGACATGGAAAAAGAACCGCTTAAGCTAAACACTAATGACGGTTGGGTTGGTTTGCTACAACATTATTTCGTCAGTGCCTGGATACCAAAACCAGGCTTGGCGCGCGAGTTCTACACGGAAAAATTAAACGAACACATGTACAGAATAGGTACAAAAAGCGCATTGGAAACCATTGCGCCTGGCGCCAGTTTAACCGTGCCAGCCAAGCTGTTTTCCGGACCGCAGAGTAAAGACGATTTAATTGCCGCTGCGCCTGGCTTAGAGTACACGGTGGACTACGGCATGTTGACTATAGTGGCCGCGCCGCTGTTTTGGGTGTTGGCAAAGATACATGCTCTAGTGAACAACTGGGGCGTGGCCATCATTTTATTAACCTTGTTAATTAAAGCGGCTTTTTACCCCTTGTCGGCTAAGAGTTATCGCTCTATGGCACAAATGCGTGAATTGGCGCCGCGCTTGGAAGCCTTAAAACAAAAATTTGGCGACGACAGGCAAAAAATGCAAATGGCCATGATGGACATTTACCGCACAGAAAAAATCAACCCCATGAGCGGTTGCTTGCCCATATTGATACAAATACCAGTGTTTATTTCACTGTATTGGATGTTATTGGGTTCGGTGGAGTTACGCCACGCACCCTTCTTTGGATGGATACAAGATCTTTCTGCAGTGGACCCCTACTATATATTGCCGATTATCATGGGCCTGTCCATGATCATACAAACCAAGCTTAACCCTAAGCCGACTGATCCAATTCAAGCCAAAGTCATGACGTGGATGCCGGTGGTGTTCAGCGTGTTCTTCTTCTTCTTCCCTGCCGGTTTGGTGTTGTATTGGGTAGTGAACAACATTATTTCCATATGGCAACAATGGTATGTCAACAAATCCATCCATGCTGCTGCTTTACTAAAAAAATCAGGTGGCAACCACTAAGTCATCCGATACCATCGCTGCCATCGCCACGGCCAGTGGCGCGGGCGGCATTGGTGTAGTTAGGGTTTCTGGTCCCAATGTGGCCACCATTGCCCAAGGGGTGCTGGGACTATGCCCTGCCCCGCGCCACGCCGCTTACCTAGATTTTCGTCAGGACAACGGCGAGTTAATCGATCGTGGCATTGCGATTTTTTATGCCAACCCACATTCTTATACCGGTGAAGACGTGCTTGAATTGCAAGCGCACGGCGGCACGGCGCTCATGCAAATTTTGTTGGCCCGCTGCATAGCATTGGGTGCAAGACAAGCTGAACCCGGAGAATTTACCCGTCGTGCTTATTTAAACGACAAGATGGATCTAGCTCAGGCCGAGGCCGTGGCTGACCTGATTAATGCGGCCACAAGTGAGGCAGCAAAAAGTGCGGTGCGCTCGCTGTCGGGCGAGTTTTCCATGAGCATCAAAGCCCTGTTATTAAAGCTAATTGATTTAAGAATGTTCGTAGAGGCATGCTTGGATTTTCCCGAAGAAGAAATTGATTTCATTAGCCAAGGGCGGGTCAAAGATAAGTTGGCTGCAATTAAAGCGGAATTGGACGCGGTGTTTGCTAAAGCCAAGCAAGGTAGCTTACTGCGTGAAGGCATAAGCGTGGTTTTGGTTGGTCAGCCCAATGTGGGCAAATCCAGTTTGATGAATCAATTGGCAGGCGAAGACATCGCGATTGTTACTTCCATTGCCGGCACCACCCGTGACACCATAAAAAATGCCATACAAATAAACGGGGTGCCATTGCATGTCATAGACACGGCGGGTTTGCGTGACACCGACGACGAAGTTGAAAAATTTGGTATCGCTCGAACATGGCGGGCTGCAGAAAGCGCGAATATCGCATTATTATTAGTGGATGCAGCCCACGGTATTACCGAAACGGAAAAATCGATTTTAGCGCGATTGCCGCAGGAAATTCATAAAATATGGGTGCACAACAAAATTGACGTGGCCCAAGAGCCTCCCTTAGCCAAGCAAGTGGATGGCGCCATGCACGTTTATTTGTCGGCAAAGACCGGCGCCGGTATGGATTTATTAAAAAGCCACTTATTGGCATTAGCCGGCTATCAAAATAACTCCGAAGGCATTTTTATGGCCAGGGCCCGGCATTTGGATGCGCTGCTTAAAGTGAAAACCCATCTGCATGCGGCGAGTGCACAATTAGCAGCAGCCGAGCTGTTGGCCGAAGAATTAAGCTTGGCGCAGCATGCGCTTGCGAGCATTACCGGCGAATTTACGCCGGATGATTTGTTGGGTGAAATATTCAGTAAGTTTTGTATCGGCAAGTAAAACTCAAGGGCTTAATGCCTGAATTGTTGTGATTTGGGGCGTAAAAAAAGCAGTGTTTCACGTGAAACACTGCTTTTTTGTTGGCCTAATTTAGGCCCTGATAAACCAGGCTTATTTTTTAGCGCTAGGTGTTTTTTCAGTTAATACATAAGTGATGTAGCTGGCTTTTTCAGCAGGCGTACAGTCGCTGCCGATAATGTCCGTGCAATGTTGGGTGAATTTGGCTTCTACTTTTTCGAAGTCAGCAAAGCGTTTTGCGTTAACGGCCGGTGATAGCGGTTGAATTACTTTATGGGTGGTAACGTGTTTACCGTTGTCTGCTGGATTCGCTGTATGGCAAGATGCGCAAGCCATTTCTTTGCCGTTGCCTAATTTAACTTTACGGTTAAAGAAGAATTTTCCATCGGCTACGGTTGGGCCTGTGTATTCTGGGTTAGCCGCTTTGGCTTGGGTGGTATAAATCATAATTAATTTTTCTGCATTGGCAACGCTGGCTTGTGCAGAAACTGCAGTAAGGCCAAGCAATGCTACTAAAAGAATATTTAATTGTTTCATTTGTTACTCCGTCTTAATTAATAAAAGTGATCTTGCTAAACTGTACAGTTCCACCTGATATGATAATGCAGATTGAAGCAATTTGCTTTAGATTTTTTCACATCCACATTATCACTCAGTCTAGTTAATGAATTATGACAAGGCTGTAAACAGACGTTTTTTTAAAATCCGCTGTGGTTTACTCGCTTAAAAAAGCTGCTTTTGCATGACTATTGGCGGCTATTAAAGTAAAATCTAGCCTTTGTTATTGCCAGCTTGCGCTTGCGCTGGAAAACCTACTAAGCCATTGAAAGATATGTAAATTTAATGAATTACCCAGATAATTTTGATGTTATTGTTGTAGGCGGTGGCCATGCCGGCACCGAAGCTGCGCTGGCCAGCGCACGCATGGGTCAGAAAACCCTTTTGCTTACGCATAATATTGAAACCTTGGGGCAAATGTCATGCAACCCAAGTATAGGTGGCATAGGTAAAGGCCATCTGGTGAAAGAAATCGATGCACTTGGTGGTGCCATGGCAGCGGCCACCGACGAGGGCGGCATACAGTTTCGTATCTTAAATTCCAGTAAGGGGCCGGCGGTTAGAGCAACGCGGGCACAGGCTGATCGCGTTTTATATAAGGCCGCCATTCGACGCCGTTTGGAAAATCAACCCAATCTTTGGTTATTTCAACAAGCCGTCGATGACATAATTTTAGAGGGCGATCGTGCGGTTGGGGTGGTCACGCAGATAGGCTTACGTTTTAAATCGCAAGCCGTGGTGTTAACGGCCGGTACTTTCTTGGGTGGATTGGTACACGTTGGCATGAAAAGTTACAGTGCCGGGCGAGCGGGCGATCCGCCGGCCATTTCCTTGGCTGCGCGTTTACGTGAAATTGGATTGCCGGCCGGTCGTTTGAAAACCGGGACGCCGCCGAGAATAGACGGTAGAACCATAGATTATTCCGTCATGACCATACAGCCTGGTGATGACCCGGTGCCGGTTTTTTCCTTTTTGGGCAACGCTGCCCAACACCCGGCGCAAATGCCATGTTGGATTACCCATACCAACGAGCGCACGCACGATATCATACGCAGCGGTTTGGATAGGTCGCCTATGTATACCGGCGTGATTGAAGGCGTCGGTCCGCGTTATTGTCCCAGTGTCGAGGATAAAATACACCGATTCGCTGACAAAGAATCGCACCAAATTTTCCTGGAACCGGAGGGCTTAAACACCAATGAGGTTTACCCAAACGGGATTTCCACCAGTTTGCCATTCGACATCCAATTGGCCTTGGTTAGATCGGTCAAGGGCTTGGAGCAGGCGCACATATTGCGTCCTGGTTATGCCATCGAATACGATTATTACGATCCGCGTGGTCTAAAACGATCATTGGAAACTAAGGCCGTGGCGGGCTTATTTTTTGCCGGTCAAATAAATGGCACTACCGGTTACGAAGAAGCCGCTGCCCAGGGTTTGTTAGCCGGCGCCAATGCGGCTTTGTATGCGCAAGGTAAAGAAGCCTGGTGCCCGGCGCGAGATGAAGCGTATTTGGGCGTTTTGGTGGATGATTTAATCACCCGTGGCGTGACCGAGCCCTACCGTATGTTTACCAGCCGAGCCGAATACCGCTTGCAATTAAGAGAAGACAACGCCGACATGCGTTTAACGGAAATTGGCCGCCAATTAGGTTTGGTGAACGACGAGCGATGGGCTGCCTTCAGCACAAAATTAGAAGCCGTCAGCCGAGAACAAGAGCGGCTTAAAAAAACCTTTGTGCAGCCGGCAAACATCACGCCGGAAAAAATGACGGCATTGTTCGGTAAGCCTTTGGAGCACGAATACAGTTTGTTTGAATTGCTGCGTAGGCCGGAAGTCAGTTACGCCGATGTGTTGTCATTAAGTGCCGATGGCTTAGGTGAGGTGGAGCCGGCAGTGCGTGAGCAAGTTGAAATTGCGGCTAAATACCAAGGCTACATAGACCGACAAACCGATGAAGTGGCGCGCAGCCGCGGTCAAGAAAACACCATTTTACCCAGCGATTTGGATTACCGTGAAATACACGGACTGCCCATAGAGGCGCAGCAAAAATTGAATGCACAAAAACCCGAAACAATAGGCCAAGCCAGCCGAATTTCTGGCATTACTCCAGCGGCCATTTCATTGTTACTGGTTTACTTAAAACGCCAATCACGCGATAAAAAAGTAGAGCGCTTGGCATGACCTTGCAGGCGCAGTTGGCCGCTAAATTAGAGGCGGGTTTGCTGGCCATGCAACTGCAGGTCAGTGCCGATAAACAGGCCAAATTGCTGGCTTATTTATTGCTGATTGATAAGTGGAACAAAGTGCATAATTTAACGGCCATCCGCGACCCATTGGACATGGTAAGCTTGCACCTATTGGACAGTTTAAGTGTGTTGCCCCACGTGCAGGCTTTATCAGCAAAAAATTTGCTGGACGTAGGTGCTGGTGCCGGTTTGCCTAGTATACCTTTGGCTATATGCTTGCCAGACTTGCAAGTGACGGCCATCGATTCGGTGCAAAAGAAGGCCAGTTTTATGCGTCAGGCAAAAGGTGAATTGGGCTTGGCAAATTTTCATGTGGTCAGCGGTCGAGTTGAGGCCTTAAAGGCACATGGTATGGATAACGGTTCGGGTTTTGATGTGATTATTTCACGCGCGTTTTCCGAGCTGGCGCTATTTGTTAAACTAACTAAGCATTTATTGGCAAAAACCGGCCTCTGGTTAGCCATGAAAGGCGTGTTGCCAGAGCAAGAGTTGGCTGCGCAGCAATTTCAAAACTTGGCTGATGACCAAGATGGCGTGGCGCTAGTGAAAATTGAAGTGTTAAAGGTAGCTGGTTTGGATGCCGAGCGGCATCTGGTTTTTTTAAACTTAAAATAAAATTAAAAATTACACCCCCATGAAAATTTTAGCTATCACCAATCAAAAAGGCGGCGTCGGAAAGACCACTACCAGTGTCAATCTGGCCGCCAGTTTAGCCAATTTAGGTAAAGCGGTATTGTTGATAGATTTGGATCCGCAGGGTAACGCCAGTACCGGCAGTGGCATCGATAAGGCTTTTCTTAAGCACAGCATATACCACGTTTTAATTGGCGATAAATCCCTGCAAGAGGTGATTGTCAGTAGCGCCAAAGGTGGATTTGATGTTGCCCCAGCCAACAGAGATTTAGCCGGTGCGGAAGTCGAATTGGTCAATGAACTGGCTAGGGAAAACCGCTTAAAAGTGGCCATAGCTAAATTGCTTAATAGCGAGGGGGCGAAAGCTTACGATTTCATATTGCTCGATTGCCCGCCTGCGCTCAATTTGGTCACCGTCAATGCCTTAACCGCGTCCAATGCAGTATTGATTCCCATGCAATGTGAGTACTATGCCTTAGAAGGCTTGTCGGATTTGGTCAACACCATTAAAAAAGTACGGGCGCGTTTGAACCCCACCCTGGAAATTGAAGGTTTGTTGCGCACCCTATTTGATAATCGCAATATGTTGGCTCAGCAAGTGTCCACGCAGTTAATAAGCCACTTTGGCGATAAAGTTTATAAAACCATCATACCTCGCAATATTCGTTTGGCCGAGGCCCCAAGTTACGGCATGCCGGTCTTAACCTACGATAAAAATTCCAAGGGTGCGCAGGCTTATTTAGAGCTGGCAAAAGAAGTCAGTGAAAAAGACATCAATCGTAAAGAGAAAAAACATGGTTAAAGTAAAAGGCTTAAATAGAGGATTGGGTCGCGGCTTGGATTCACTGTTGGCGGGCGACATGGGCTCGGTGGGTGAGGCCGACTCCTTGCTCATACTAAAAGTGGAGCAGTTGCAACCAGGCAAATACCAGCCGCGCAGCTACATGGACGATGCCGCACTGCAAACACTGGCGGAGTCGATAAAAAGCCAAGGCATAATGCAGCCTATATTGGTGCGTCACATTGATGACGAGCGTTATGAAATTATTGCCGGTGAACGGCGTTGGCGCGCAAGTCAAATGGCCGGCCTAGAAGAGGTGCCGGTTTTAGTACGTGAAATAGCCGATGAATCAGCCCTGGCCATGGCCTTGATTGAGAACATACAAAGGGAAAATCTCAATCCCTTAGAGGAAGCGCAAGGCATTAAAAGGCTGATAGACGAATTCGACATGACCCACGAAAAAGCAGCTTTGGCAGTTGGTCGTTCGCGCGTCGCCGTGTCCAATCTATTGCGTTTGTTAAGCTTATCTGCCCCAGTGCAAGACATGCTCATGCACGGGAAAATAGACATGGGCCATGCCCGCACATTAATTGGATTGTCTGGCGCGCAGCAAGTAATGCTGGCGGAGCAAATCGTGCAAAATAATTTTTCCGTGCGTGATGCCGAAACTTTAGTTAAAAAACACCAAGCTGACGAAGCTGCAAACAAGCCAAGTAGCGGGCAGAAAGTAAGTCAGAAAACCAAACAAAATCGTGACGTTTTAAGCCTAGAACAAGCATTAAGTGAAAAATTAGGCGCAAGCATAACGATAAAGGCCGCCGCAAATGGGTCTGGAACATTAAAAATTAACTACGCCAATCTTGATCAGTTGGATGAAATTATCAGCAAAATGATGCGCTAAGTGTTTCTTTTTGCTTATAGTAAGTTCTTGACTAAAATCCGCTATTAATTCAGAATCGCGGTCTTTACTAAACGATGCAACCAAAATACGTTTCGGTAGCAACATAAAAGCAATTTATTTAGCGGGTTTAAGTCTTTGTCAGCAGCCATTACAGCCGATGTGTTTAGTAAAATGCTTAAGGTTCAGCTGATCGCCACGATTGCGGTTGCGCTAGTTGCACTGGTTATAACGGGATTAAACGGTGGTATCTCGGCATTACTAGGCGGCGCATCGGTCATCATCGGCGCCCTAATGGCCAGTAAGATTGCTAGCAGGCAAGCTCGAAGTGAAGATCCAACCGCTATTTTATTAAATTTATTAAAAGCGGAAGCGGTAAAAATTTTAGTGATTGTCGTTTTGTTGGCAATCATTTTTAATGTGTACGGGCAGTTGGTGCCATTTGCGCTGATTGCTGGATTGGCAGCTGCCGCGCTATTTTCCGGCGCAGCACTGAGTAGATTAAACGTTTAATTTAAACCCATTTAGTTAAAGTAAATATCGGATTATGGCTACAGAACACGCAAACAGTGCAGAACACGGACTTACCCCATCTGGATACATAGAACACCATTTAAGTTTTAACGCACACCCTGTTAGTGAAGGTACTGGGTTTTGGACCTTGCACGTTGACACCTTCGTGATGTCGGTGGCGTTGGGTTTAATTGTCATGGGTTTGATCTGGTTGGTGGCACGCAAAGCAACGGCCGGCGTGCCTAGCAAAGGCCAAGCCTTTGTTGAGCTGATATTTAATTTCGTAGACGATCAAGTCAAAAACATATTCCACGGTAACCGTCACAGCTTTATTGCCCCAACTGCCCTGACGGTATTTTTATGGGTGTTTGCCATGAACGCCATGGACTTCTTGCCGGTGGATTGGGTTGCCAGCATCGTTGCCTTCTTTGGTGGTGAACACGCAAAATGGCGCGCCGTTCCAACATCGGACATCAACACAACATTTGCTCTAGCCCTTTCAGTTTGGATCTTGATGATATTCTTCTCAGTTAAAGTTAAGGGTTTAGGCGGTTTTGTACACGAGTTATTCTGTGCACCGTTTGGTAGCAAAATCTGGGTTTGGCCAGCTAACTTCTTGTTCAACTTAATCGAGTACGTGTCTAAACCGCTTTCTCATTCATTGCGACTGTTCGGTAATATGTACGCGGGCGAGGTTATTTTCTTGCTATTAGGCTTATGGGCGGCTACCGGTGTATCCGGCACCATATTCGGTGCTATCTTAGGCGCCGGCTGGTCTATATTCCACATCTTAATCGTGGCATTGCAAGCCTTCATATTCATGATGTTAACGGTCGTTTACTTAGCCATGGCGCATGAATCGCATTAGTTTTTTTAAGTAGTGTTATTTTTTAATAAGTAGTTTTTAGTTGTAAGTTTAATTTTAGAGAGGGTAATAAAATGGATTCTTTAGCAATGATTCAAGCCTACACAGGCGTTGGTATTGGTTTAATTATTGGTTTAGGCGCTGCTGGTGCTTGTATCGGTATTGGTATTATGTGTGCTAGCTTTCTAGAAGGCGCTGCTCGTCAACCAGAAATGATTCCACAATTGCAAGGTAAAGTATTCTTGCTTCTAGGTTTGATCGATGCTTCTTTCATTATCGGCGTGGGTCTAGCCATGATGTTTGCATTCGCGAACCCATTATTAAGCGTAGTTGCTAAGTAATTAGCCTAAATAATTTGGCGGCAGGCAGCCTCATGCCTGGCGCAAATTAAACGACTTAAATATTGGAGTAAGTAATGAATATTAACTTTACACTTATCGCACAAGCCATTGCATTTGCTGTGTTGATTTGGTTCACGGTGAAGTTCGTTTGGCCGCCGCTGTTATCAGCCATAGAAACGCGCCAAAAAGAAATTGCTGATGGTTTGGCTGCGGCGTCTGAAGGCAGAAATGCGTTGGAAGTGGCTGCAAAAAAATCTGAAATCACTTTGAATGAAGCCAAGCAAAAAGCCAGCGAAATCATCAGCCAAGCTGAGAAGCGTGGTTCACAAATCGTTGAAGACGCAAAAGGCGTGGCTAAGGCAGAAGGCGATCGCATCATTGCTGGTGCAAAAGCTGAAATTGAGCAAGAGATCAATCGTGCTAAAGAAGGCTTACGTTCGCAAGTGTCTAGCTTGGCTGTTGCCGGTGCTGAAAAAATATTGCGTAAAGAAATTAACGCAAGTGCACACAGCGACATGTTGGCTAAACTGGCTGCGGAGCTATAAGCATGGCTGAGATATCAACCATTGCAAGGCCTTACGCGGTAGCCGCATTCAATCTTGCTAAGCAGCAAAAGGCCTTGGCTAAATGGTCTGAAATGTTAGGTTTTGCAGCGGCCGTCTCTAATGACGCGCAGATGCAAGCTTACATACAAGATCCAAAGGTAGTCAGCAGCGAACTGCAAGCCGCATTCCTAAAAGTGTGCGGCGATAAGCTAAATGAATACGGTCAAAACTTAATCAAGGTGTTGGTGGAATACCGCCGCCTCTCTGTATTGCCGGCAATTACCGATGCTTTCGAAGAACTCAAAGCGTTGGATGAGGGCAGCTTGGATGCGGAAATTATTGCCGCGTCCAAACCCAGTGCGGCAGAAGTAAAAGATTTAGTAAAACGTTTAGAAGTGAAGTTTGGTAAAAAAATAGAAGCCAATGTTTCAGTAGATTCAGAACTCATAGGCGGCATTAAAATTATTGTTGGCGATACCGTGATAGACGCATCCGTCAAAAATCAGTTACAAAATTTAGCTTATACCCTTTCAGCATAAGCGACAGAACATTTTAGGCAAAGAATACATTAGGAGCCACAATGCAGTTATCTACATCAGAAATCAGTGAGCTGATTAAAAGCAGATTAGAAAATTTTTCTACTTCAGCTGAAGCCCGCACACAAGGTACCGTCATTTCAGTAACAGACGGTATTGTTCGTATTCACGGCCTATCCAACGTGATGGCCGGCGAGATGATCGAATTCCCAGGCAACACCTTTGGTCTAGCGCTAAACTTAGAGCGTGACTCAGTGGGTGCCGTGGTTTTAGGTGACTACGAACACATTACCGAAGGCGATATTTGTAAATGCACCGGCCGTATTTTAGAAGTGCCAGTCGGCCCTGAATTAATCGGCCGTGTAGTGAATGCATTAGGTCAGCCTATCGATGGTAAAGGTCCAGTCAATGCAAAAATGACGGACAAAATTGAAAAAGTGGCCCCAGGTGTGATTGCGCGTAAATCCGTTTCACAACCTGTGCAAACCGGCCTTAAGTCCGTGGACTCCATGGTGCCAGTTGGTCGTGGTCAACGTGAATTGATTATTGGTGACCGTCAAACAGGTAAAACGGCAGTAGCGATTGATGCCATCATCAATCAAAAAGGTCAAAACATGACCTGTATCTACGTCGCGATTGGTCAGAAAGCCTCCACCATTGCTAACGTGGTGCGTAAATTAGAAGAAAATGGCGCCATGGCTTACACCATCGTGGTAGCGGCAGCAGCGTCTGACTCAGCTGCATTGCAGTTCTTAGCACCTTACGCCGGTTGTACCATGGGCGAGTATTTCCGTGATCGCGGTGAAGATGCATTAATCGTTTACGATGATTTGACTAAACAAGCGATTGCTTACCGTCAAATTTCCTTGTTATTACGTCGTCCACCAGGCCGTGAAGCTTACCCAGGTGACGTGTTCTACATTCACTCACGTTTATTAGAGCGCTCTGCTCGTGTTAACGAAGAGTACGTTGAGAAATTCACCAACGGTGCCGTTAAAGGCAAAACAGGCTCATTAACTGCATTGCCAGTTATTGAAACGGCAGCCGGTGACGTGTCAGCGTTCGTTCCAACTAACGTGATTTCGATTACCGATGGTCAAATCTTCTTGGAAACCGACTTATTCAACGCCGGTATTCGTCCTGCGATCAACGCTGGTATTTCAGTGTCTCGCGTGGGTGGTGCAGCGCAAACTAAAGTCATCAAAAAACTAGGCGGCGGCGTGCGTTTAGCGCTAGCGCAATACCGTGAATTGGCTGCGTTTGCGCAGTTCGCTTCCGATTTGGATGAAGCGACACGTAAACAATTGGATCGCGGTCGTATGTTTACTGAGTTGATGAAGCAAGCTCAATATGCCCCATTAAGCGTATCTAATATGGCCATCACCTTATTAGCCGCCAACAAAGGCTATTTTGATGACGTGCCAACCAATAAAGTATTGGCCTTTGAAAATGCATTGCACGGCTTTATGGCATCTAAATACGCCAAATTAATGGCCGGCATTGAATCCAGCAAAGACTTAGCCGGTGATAATGAAAAAGCTGTTGAAGCCGCAATTCAGGACTTCAAAGCAACCAATGCATACTAATACCTAACTATTAGGACTAAAAATGGCTGGTAGTAAAGAGATTAGAACCAAGATCAAAAGTGTAGAAAATACACGTAAGATCACCAAGGCGATGGAAATGGTGGCCGCTTCTAAAATGCGTAAAGCGCAGGATAGAATGCGTGCTAGCCGTCCGTATGCCGAAAAAATACGTAACGTAGCTGCGCATTTATCGTTTGCTAATCCAGAGTACAAGCACCCTTACTTGGTTAAGCGTGATGTGGTTAAAAACATAGGCCTGATTGTTATCAGTTCAGACAAAGGTTTGTGCGGTGGCTTAAACACCAATATGCTGCGTTTGTCGGTTAACCAAATGAAAAACTGGGAAGCACAAGGTAAAGCTATCTCAGTGAGTGCGATTGGTAACAAGGGCTTCAGTTTCATGAACCGCGTTGGTGCGAATGTTAAATCGCACATAACAGGTTTGGGTGACGTGCCGCATTTAGAAACATTGATCGGTACCATTAAGGTCATGTTGGATGCATACGAAGCCGGTGAAATTGATCAGCTTTACATCAGCTACACCAAGTTCATTAATACCATGAAGCAAGAACCAGTGATGGAGCAATTGTTGCCTTTAAGTGGTGAGCAGCTTGGTAGCCCTAAAGGCCATTGGGATTACATCTATGAGCCAGAAGCAAAACCGGTGGTGGATCAATTGATGATGCGTTATGTTGAATCATTGGTTTACAACGCCGTTGCGGAAAACATGGCATCCGAACAGTCATCACGTATGGTGGCGATGAAGTCGGCCTCGGATAACGCGAAAAACGTAATTGGCGAATTGAAATTGGTTTATAACAAAGCACGTCAAGCCGCGATTACTAAAGAGATTTCAGAAATTGTGGGTGGTGCAGCAGCAGTAGCTTAAAGACTAAGGTCAAAAAGCTTAGTAATAGCTTGTAGTATTAAGAACGAATTTAATTA
This sequence comes from Pseudomonadota bacterium, assembly GCA_041172285.1. Classification (GTDB taxonomy): domain Bacteria; phylum Pseudomonadota; class Gammaproteobacteria; order Burkholderiales; family Methylophilaceae; genus Methylotenera. The sequence continues at coordinate 5,790 of JBEDKJ010000095.1, read as the reverse complement.
AATCTGACTAAAATGAAGTTAGGAAACAAAATGGCAAAAGCAAATCAAGTAAGCGTAGGTAAAGTAGTCCAATGTATTGGTGCGGTGGTTGACGTTGAATTTCCACGCGATCAAATGCCAAAAGTATTCGAAGCATTGATTATTGACGATGCATCAAGCCAAGCGGAAGCAGGCTTGACATTAGAAGTGCAACAGCAATTAGGTGACGGCATTGTTCGTACCATTGCCATGGGCTCTTCTGATGGTCTTGCACGTGGTACGGCGTTTAAATCAACCGGTAATCAAATTACCGTGCCAGTGGGTACTGGTACATTGGGTCGCATTATGGATGTATTAGGCCGTCCTATCGATGAAGCTGGTCCAATTGACTGCGACGAACGCCGTTCTATCCACCAAAAAGCGCCAAGCTTTGAAGAGCTATCCCCATCCGTGGACTTGTTAGAAACTGGCATTAAAGTGATTGACTTGGTTTGCCCGTTTGCTAAAGGCGGTAAAGTGGGTCTGTTCGGTGGTGCCGGTGTGGGTAAAACCGTGAACATGTTGGAATTGATTAACAACATTGCTAAACAGCACTCTGGTTTGTCTGTGTTTGCCGGTGTGGGTGAGCGTACCCGTGAAGGTAACGACTTCTACCATGAGATGGCAGAAGCGGGCGTGATTAAACTGGACGACATGAAAGAATCAAAAGTAGCCATGGTGTTTGGTCAAATGAACGAACCACCAGGCAACCGTTTACGCGTGGCGTTATCCGGTTTAACCATGGCGGAAAAATTCCGTGACGAAGGTCGCGATGTGTTGTTCTTTGTGGATAACATCTACCGCTACACCTTGGCCGGTACTGAAGTGTCCGCTTTGTTAGGCCGTATGCCTTCAGCCGTGGGTTACCAACCAACCTTGGCCGATGAAATGGGCCGCTTACAAGAGCGTATTACCTCAACTAAAACGGGTTCTATTACCTCTATCCAAGCGGTTTACGTGCCTGCCGATGACTTGACTGACCCGTCACCAGCGACTACTTTCCAACATTTGGACTCAACCGTTGTGTTGTCTCGTGATATTGCTTCATTGGGTATTTACCCAGCGGTGGATCCATTGGATTCAACTTCACGTCAGTTAGACCCATTGGTTGTTGGTGAAGAGCACTATAACGTTGCACGTAGCGTACAACAAACATTGCAACGCTATAAAGAATTACGCGACATCATTGCGATTTTGGGTATGGACGAGTTGTCACCAGAAGATAAACTGGCTGTTGGTCGTGCACGTAAAATCCAACGTTTCTTGTCACAACCATTCCACGTTGCTGAAGTGTTTACGGGCGCACCTGGTAAATACGTGCCATTGAAAGAAACCATCAAAGGCTTTAAAGCGATTGTGGCCGGTGAGTACGATCACCTACCTGAGCAAGCTTTCTACATGGTAGGCGGCATTGAAGAAGCAGTAGAAAAAGCAAAAACACTTAACTAATTGACGGTCGTTAGACTTTATATTTAGTTAATGGTTAAGGAAAAAAGATGGCAAATACTGTTCATATCGATGTAGTCAGTGCAGAAGCGAGCATTTTTGCTGGTGAGGCTGAGTTTATTGTGGTGCCAGCCAGTGCGGGTGAAGTGGGTATCTACCCCAATCACGCGCCCATGGTGACCAGCATTAAACCGGGTGCCTTGCGCATTAAAACCGCAGACAGCGCTGAAGAAACCCTGATCTTTCTATCCGGCGGCTTATTGGAAGTGCAACCGGGTTTGATCACCGTGCTAGCTGATACAGCGGTGCGTGGTCATGATCTAGATGAAGCCAAAGCCATCGCGGCGAAAGCCGCAGCGGAAGAAGCGATGAAAAACCGTGGTTCGGATATGGATTACGCAAAAGCACAGGCAGAATTGTCTGAGGCCGTTGCGCAAATTCAAGCCATAGAGCGCTTACGTAAAACAACACACTAGTTGTTAGGCGTCTGCACTATCCGCAAAAAAGGCAGCTTAGGCTGCCTTTTTTGTTATACTTTGCTTATAAAAATTAACGGCAGTTAAGCCTCAACTTCAAAAATGCCTAATCTAAATATAGTCATACTCGCGGCCGGCAAAGGCACGCGCATGCATTCCGATCTTCCCAAAGTTTTGCATGAAGTGGGCGCTAAGCCAATATTAGGCCACGTCTTGGCAGCAGCAAAGGCATTGCAGCCTAGCAAGATTATTGTCGTCTACGGTTACGGTGGCGAGACAGTCAAAGCACAATTTGAAGGTGAACCCATAGTATGGGTCAAGCAGGCCGAGCAATTAGGCACTGGCCATGCCGTGCAACAAGCCCTGCCGCACCTTGAAAAGGATGCCACCACGCTAATTTTATTGGGCGATGTCCCCTTGGTCGCCAGTCGCGATTGCGAAAAGTTAATTAATAAAGCCACGAACACCTTGGCCATCCTCTCCTTCATCAAAGCCGATCCCATCGGTTATGGCCGCATAGTTCGCGATGGTAAGGCACACGTTGCGGCTATTGTGGAGCATAAAGATGCCACTGAAGCGCAGCGACAAATCAAAGAAGTGAACACCGGCATGATGGCCATGCCAAATAGCTTATTGGTGCAGTGGCTAGCCAAGCTCAGCAACAACAATGCCCAAGGCGAATACTACTTAACCGATATCGTCGCCATGGCAGTCCAACAAGGCGTGGCGGTGGTAGCAGAAATCACTGAGGACGAATGGTCGGTAACCGGTATCAACGCTAAAAGCGATTTAGCGCAGATAGAGCGGGTATACCAACAGCGTTATGCAGAGCAATTATTACAACAAGGCGTGACCCTGAAAGATCCCAATCGCATCGACGTGCGCGGCAACCTGCAATGCGGTCGCGACGTGCAAATTGATGTTAATTGCCTGTTTGAAGGTCAGGTGGTGTTGGGGGATAGGGTAAAAATAGCGCCCAATTGCGTGATTAAAAACGCCGTGATTGCCACCGGTACGCAGATTGCTGCCTTCACCCATATAGACGACGCGCAAATAGGCGAAGAGGCTCGCCTGGGTCCGTTTGCGCGCATTAGGCCTGGCACTACCCTGGCCGATCATACCCATGTTGGTAACTTTGTTGAATTGAAAAATGCGCAAGTAGACAGCGCCAGCAAAATCAATCACCTAAGCTACGTGGGCGATGCCACCGTGGGTAAAAATGTTAACGTGGGCGCAGGCACCATTACATGCAATTACGACGGCGCCAACAAATTTAGAACCGTCATAGAAGACGACGTGTTCATTGGATCCGACACGCAGTTAGTCGCCCCGGTTACCTTGGCCAAGGGCGCAACCATTGCCGCCGGCTCCACCATCACCAAAGACGCACCGGCAGGCCAACTGACTTTTTGTCGAGCCAAAGATCAAAAATCCATAGCGGGCTGGAAACGCCCAGTAAAAATTAAAAAGTAGAGATAACCCATGTGTGGCATTGTAGGTGCAGTAGCAAACAGAAGCGTCGTCCCCACCTTAATTGAAGGTTTAAGTCGGCTTGAGTACCGCGGCTACGATTCGGCCGGTATAGCCGTATTAAATGGCCATGGGATAGAGCGCGTGCGTGCCGTTGGCCGTGTGGCGGCCATGACCGAGAAAGCCGAAGCCACAAAAATAACTGGCCACGTCGGCATAGGCCATACCCGCTGGGCCACGCACGGTGGCGTCACAGAAAGCAATGCCCATCCGCACGTATCAAAAGAGCAAATTGCCGTGGTGCATAACGGCATCATAGAAAATCACGATGAACAGCGCGCTCGGTTAAAAACCTTGGGTTACGAATTCACCTCGCAAACCGACACCGAAGTCATTGCCCATTTAATTCACTATTACCATCAAACATTAAACCTATTAGCCGCTACGCAAAAAGCCGTGGCCGAGCTCACCGGCGCGTTTGCCATTAGCGTGGTGTCGGTAAAAGAACCCGAACACATGATTACCGCACGTTTGGGTTGCCCCCTGTTAATAGGTTTGGGCGAGGGTGAAAATTTCATCGCATCCGATGTGTCGGCGGTGTTATCCGTTACCCGCAAAGTGATTTATTTGGAAGACGGTGACGTGGCGGACATACGATTAGACGGTGTAGCCATACTTGGTCGCGACGGACAAGCGGTGCAACGTAAAGTGCACTTAAGCGATGTCTCCCTAGCCAGCATGGAATTGGGCCCTTATGCGCACTTCATGCAAAAAGAAATACACGAGCAACCGCGCGCCCTGACCGACACCATAGAAGCTTTAATAGACGACAATCAATTCTCGGCTGCTTTGTTTGGCGATCAGGCCGAAGCGGTGTTTCAGCAGGTCGACAGCATCCTTATCTTGGCCGCCGGCACCAGCTATTACGCGGCATTAACCGCTAAATATTGGCTAGAGAGCTTGGCCAAATTACCCACCAACGTGGAAATTGCCAGCGAATACCGCTACCGCGTATCGGTGCCCAACCCCAAGCAGTTGATCGTGACCATTTCCCAGTCCGGTGAAACCCTGGACACCATGGAAGCCTTAAAGCACGCCAAATCCTTAGGCCAAAGTTTAACGCTAGCCATTTGCAACGTGCAAGAAAGCGCCATACCACGCGCATCGCAATTGGTTTTTTATACCCGTGCCGGAGCGGAAATTGGCGTGGCTTCCACCAAAGCCTTCACCACGCAGTTAGTGGCCCTCTTTACTTTGGCCGCCACCTTGGCCAAGCAACGCGGGCTGCTCGATAGGCAAGCCGAGCAAACCCATTTAAGCGCATTGCGCCAATTAGCCGGCAGCGTGCAACACGCCTTAAATTTAGAGCCGCAAATTCGCGAATGGGCCAAACGCTTTGCCGATAAACAGCATGCATTGTTTTTAGGCCGAGGCATCCATTACCCCATCGCGTTGGAGGGGGCGCTAAAGCTCAAGGAGATCTCCTATATCCATGCCGAGGCCTACCCTGCCGGTGAGCTCAAACACGGCCCATTGGCCTTGGTAGACAGCAGCATGCCGGTGGTGGTGATTGCACCCAATGACGATTTGCTAGAAAAAGTAAAATCGAACATGCAAGAAGTGCATGCGCGTGGCGGTGAATTGTTTGTGTTCGCCGACGCCGACAGCCATTTTGTTGAATCCGAAGGGGTGCACGTCATCCGTACCCCGCGTCATGTGGGCCTGCTCTCGCCTATTTTGCACACCATCCCCGTGCAAATTTTGGCCTACCATGCGGCTTTGTTAAAAGGCACCGACGTGGACAAACCAAGAAACCTGGCCAAGAGCGTCACCGTCGAGTAGCGTTTAGTAGCTACTAGCGGACTTCAGTATCACCGGCACGATATCCAAACTGCCATCGTCATGGCCTAGCATGATTTGACCGTCTTGCAGGGTGCAGCTGATGTTTAATCCCCTTTGAGCGATGGCGGCCAGCTCTTTGGTTTCGGGTAAATTAATCACCGTTAGGTTGTGGGTTTTAAGTAAGGCCTTGCTGTTGCTGGCCCACCACATATCGGCCACGCGCCCGCCGTATAACACCACCACCACTTGTTTGGACCGCCCTGCCGCTTTGCGTATGTCGCGTTCAGAGGGCAATCCCACGTCTATCCATAAATCTATCGCTCCGGTCAGGTCTTTTTGCCATAAATCCGGTTCCTCTTCGTCACTTAAGCCCTTACCAAAAATCAAGGCTTCGTTAGCGTAAAGGGCAAACGCAATCAGCCTGACCATGACCCGCTCATCGGTTTCAGACGGGTGCTTGGCCAGCGTTAAATTGTGTTGCTGGTAATAATGGCGATCCATGTCGGAGACTTGCAGATCGATTTTATAAATGGTGGAA